>NZ_JAAHGU010000160.1:0-15484 GCF_010692685.1 Okeania sp. SIO2F5
TATCATTTTCTTTGTGGGTTTAATACCCCACCGTCAACGGGGGTGTTCACGCATTACTTGGGGGAGCGAATCCCCATGTAATTTTCCTCCTGTCTCCTGTCTCCTGTCTCCTGTCTCCTTCTTCAAATTACTCCGAAGTCAGGGGATTTGATATGACACACCATAGTTGGCAGAAGCTTCTTCAATTAGTGCGCGACGCTCCCGCGAACGCTCTGGCAAGAGTTCCATTCCAGCCTAGAGCGTAGTTTAATGAGTGCTTCGGGAGGGTATTTGCTTGCGACTCACGTCTTTCCTTTGACCTGCGCAATGTAGTGGTAAAGCCTGGGCTTGTTTTTGATTATGTGATTCATCCATTTGAAAAGCGCTGTAAAATTTACTTTATAAATCAGCTCTTAATAAATATCTAAATCCTCAAATTTAACTTGATGAAATTATCTGCTAAATTTAGCCACGGGTTGTTCCTTCTTTATAGCGAACAGGAGGGTCTTCATCAGAAGAACTCACAAAGTGATGAAAAACTTCTTCACCTAATTCATCAGAATATCGTTCTACCAGATTATTGTTAATTTCTATAGTAGGCAATCCCATTGTTACTACTACAATTAATGTCAATATAGATAGTATTAAATCGTTTTTATTGTACATAACAATCACCCCTCAATCACAAAAATGAAACTTTAAATTCAGGTTTAGTAGAAGCAAAAAATTATTAAGAGGTAGATCTATAATTCATTGCAAATAGATGTCTATGACAAAAATAATCAGAATAATTTTTTATTTAATTATCAATGTCGTTGTATAAATTATTCTCCAGTTAAGAAATACGGTTTTACGCAATATATATTATTTTTTTTCTTTACGGAATGAGAAATATTCAAGCTGTATGTAATTCTTATATAAAAGTTGTAGAATGGGTGAGATACAAAACTCTAGGGAGTAGGCAACAGTAAAAAAAACTGTACCTAAGGCTTCTTCAGAAACGCTATATAGTAATTATCAAATTGGTGAGATACAAAACTCTAGAAAGTAATAAGTAGAAAAAATACTGTATATCATTAATATGATAAAAGTTATAGCAATTAGCATATCCTGTATCAGTACATCACTTTTTTTGGAGTTGTTAATATTATGGTAGGCTTTTTTTATAGTCTCTAGATAGTTGGCAAAACTGAAAAAAAAATATTCCCCCTTATTGATACAGAGGGAATATTGCATGATGACTGAGTAGACAAAAAAATTGTTTGTACAGCAAAGAACTAGTTGTTTACGACATTAGGGTATAGAGTGATGATCAATCAAATAGGGGGAAATGTTTTTCCTATTGTTCCCTCACAGAAGTCCGCTACCAGATGCGTCTGTCGCCGACACTGGGTCGCACCGCTATTCCCTGCTTTACTTCAGTAAAATAACTATTTATGCTACTAATCTTCTAATCCAACCATTAACTGTAAACCGACTATGTTCAAATGCTTTTGATGGACAAACTACAGGCATTACCTCATGTCTGCAACGACTATTAAAAAAGATAATGGAATTATTCGCAGGCGTAATAGTTTGAAAATTCTCATGAGTTATTACTCCACCAGCTTTTAATTCAGTATCATAAATTCTTAGCTCACCTCCAGAAAAAGCTTTGGGTTCTTGATAAAAATAATACACATAAGTAATTTCTCTACTTGCTGTTTTTTCGCTACCCGCATCATTATGAATTTTGTAATAACATCCATCATTATGTGCTGTTAGTTGCGCTTCAATTTCTGATATCTCGAAAGGACGAAAATTTAGTTGAGCTAATACTTCTGGCAAGGTTTGTAAAATTTTGCTCTGAATAAGTCCTGCTAATTCGGGAAAGTATTGTGAAAATAGTACATAAGACTGCCGATATCGATCTGCTTTAGTGGTAGTGGTTGATTCAATATATTGGTCGCGTTTTTGAATGGCAATTTCTATAGCTTTTTGATTTTCTTCGGGAGATAAAAAGTTTTGAAGTTCTACATGAACAGCAGGTAAAAATGTAGATTTTACTTGTGCTATTTTAGCTGGATAAGGAGAAATATTTCTTGTTAAATTATCTGTATTTAATTGGTTTATTTGTTGTTGAGCATCAGATATTAATGTACTTGGCGATCGAGGGTTGGTTTGAGACAAAATACCTGTCATTTCTAGAATTTTAAGGGCTACTGTTGCTCGTTCTTGTGCCGGAAGTTGTTGATTTTTGAGAATTTCTTCTAAAGTATCAATTGACTGAAGCAGTAATTTATTTACTCTTTCTACTGGCACAATATTGTTGTTGGTATTATTATTCCTTGCTGATGATTCTGTGTACATAATTCAATTCAATTATTTACTCAAGTTTGATGACGTTTTCTGTTAATAGTTTACCTCATTGGTTTAGATAAAATCTCAATGAACATTCCTAAACTTATCTGAATATCACATATAATTCTAATTGAAATCTAATCTTTAATGTTGATGTCCAAAAAACTTGTACTGATGGATCATGATGGTGCTGTAGATGATTTTCTCTCCACTGTTTTACTAATGACCATGGAAAATGTTCAATCTTTAGGAGTAATTGTCACCCCTGCTGATTGTTATATTGAACCTGCAATTAATGCTACTCGAAAAATTTTAGATTTAATGGGATGTTCTGATGTTCCAGTGGCAGAAAGCACAGTGCGTGGTGTTAATCCTTTTCCAGTTTTATTTAGAAGAGATTCTTTTGCTGTAGACCATTTTCCGATTTTAAATGAGAAGGAAACTATTGATACTATTTTAGTTTCAGAACCTGGTCAAAATTTTATGGTACGAGTTTTAAAATCAGCACCAGCACCTGTAACATTAATGGTAACTGGTCCTTTAACAACTGTTGCTGTAGCTTTAGATATTGCTCCAGAAATTGAGTCAAAAATTCAAGAAATTGTGTGGATGGGTGGTGCTTTAAATGTACCGGGAAATGTGAGTAAAGATATGGAACCAGGTCAAGATATGTCCGCAGAATGGAATGCTTATTGGGACCCATTTGCTATTGAAAGGGTTTGGCAAACTCAAATTCCAATAGTACTTTGTTCGTTAGATATTACTAATAATGTACCCCTAACTTCTGAATTTTCTCGTAAATTAGGCAAGCAAAGAAAATATCCGATCTCTGATTTTGCCGGACAATGTTATGCTTTGGCAATTTCTCAGGATTATTATTTTTGGGATATTTTAGCAACTGTTTATTTAGCACATCCAGAATTTTATCAACTAAAAGAATGGGAAACTACAGTTATTACAAAAGGAGTGAGTCAAGGTCGCATAAAAGTAGAAACTGGTGGGCGGAAAATTATGGCAATGGAACGAGTGGATACAGAGAGTTTTTATCGTTATATTCTCCAACAATGGGCGCGGTAAAAATTTAAATTTGAAACAGGAAAGATCGAAGTTGGAAACAGGAAAAAAGTGAATGGCAATACTAATATAAGCCACTCCACATCTACAAACCTCAACCAATTTTAGATACCGGATAAACTAGAGGATATTAAATCTATAAAGAATAAAGGGCATTGGTGAAGCGCGTGTATGATATTAATTTTAATTATTTAGGAGTAAACCCACTCCCAGGATGGGAGTCAGTCCTCAGGAGTCAGGAGGAAAGAAATAAGAAAGAGTAGTAGAGGGAGAAAGTTTTTTATTTTCGCTCTTATCCCGACAAGATATCATGCCTCAAATCACCAACACCGAATAAAGATAAATTAATTTATGAATTAATTATATTTTCTATAGTATTAAATTAATTTGATCGGTTCTTTATTTGAAAACAAAAAATTGCTCACTTCTCTACTACCGAGCGCAAATGGTCAAATTTTAACTTTAGCTGGTGAATTAATTTAACTTGTTTGATAACTCCATCAAAAAACCGCTAGTCCTACTCCGGTAATGGTAGATGAGGATAAACAACGGTGCTTCATGGGAGTAATATCATGTCCGTTGGTATCGTTTGTGTAAAAGTTAGCGTGGATATCTACAGGAAATTTAAGTTTTTTTCTTGCTCAATTGCCTTCCTGTTTGTTGCCTGTTGCCTACCTTTGCTATACAATACCGATGCTACCGGACATGATATAAGATACAAGCAAGGGAGCAAGATGCTCCCACTGCTTTTGTCCTTGAAAAAATAATTACAATAGACCACCATTACAATGCACCACCACCAAAAAACCTTTTATCATCCAACTGAAAAATCCTATAAATATAAATACTGACAATTGACTGGTAAAATCCGATAGACAGCTTCAACTTCAGAGTAGAAACTGTTACAAATTTATGTTCTTTATTGTAGAGAAAATCATAATTATGGTAGAACACAAACGTATTGGCATCCTTACCAGTGGAGGAGATTGTGCAGGCTTAAATCCAGCAATTCGGGCGGTAGTATATCGCGCAATTGGAACTTATAATTGGGAAGTTTTTGGCATTCAGCAAGCTACCCTGGGATTGATGGAACGTCCACCAAAAGCAATCAAACTTGAAATTGAAAAAATCGACCCCTTACTCACAGCAGGTGGTACAATTTTAGGAACTACTAATAAGGGCGATCCATTTGGATTTCCGATGCCAGATGGAACTGTGCGCGATCGCTCTGAGGAAATTATTGAAGGGTATCGTTTATTAGAGCTTGATGCTTTAATTGGTATCGGGGGTGATGGTAGTCTAACTATTCTCCGTAAACTTGCTCAACAGGGAAATTTGAATCTAGTGGGTATTCCCAAAACTATTGATAATGATGTCAACTGTACTGAATTGTCTATCGGTTTTAATACTGCTGTCAAAATTGCCACAGAAGCACTAGACCGCTTACATTTTACTGCTGCTAGTCATAGTCGAGTTATGATTCTGGAAGTAATGGGGCGAGATGCGGGACATATTGCTCTCAATGCTGGTATTGCAGGTGGTGCAGATGTAATATTGATTCCCGAAATTCCTTACCAAATAGAGCGAATATGTGACTACATCCGCAAACGCCAAGATTTAGGCAAAAATTACTCTTTGGTAATTGTCGCAGAAGCAGTGCGTACTGAAACAGGAGAAGCAGTCACAACTAATGATTCTTTGGGTCAATCTAGATTTGGTGGTATTGGGCAATATCTAGCTGATAAACTTGCTGCTTGTAGTAGTGCAGAAACTCGCGTCACCGTCTTAGGTCATATTCAACGTGGTGGCATACCTTCCCCGACAGACCGATTAATTGCTTCAGCTTTTGGGGTAGCAGCAGTTGACCTCATTGCTGAAGAAAAATATGACCATGTAGTAACTTGGCAAAATCGACAGGCGATCGCTGTGCCAATTGCAGATGCGATTTCTAAGTACAGAGCGGTAGATCCTAATGATACTTTAGTTAAAACTGCTCGGAGTATAGGTATTTGTTTGGGAGATTAATGTTAAAAGTTGGGTGGGAAAGTCTTTTCCTACCCGATGGATATTAATTTCAGGCGTTGGTGAATCAAGCTATGAATTAAGATATTATTAAAGGTAAATCAAGAGAGAGCTTGACACACTCATGACAATGACTCTAGTTTTACGCCTAATTCCGAGCGCGTACAATAAACCCATTTTGGCACAGTCTCGTCTTTTATCTCTTGTCACTATCCACTAGCTTGTTCATATCGAGCAGAAGAGTATCTTCATTTCCACTCATCACCAAAGGAAGCTTACCATCCCATGATTCTAGGAACAGTTTTTGAATGACTAATTCAGAACCCTGTGCTTTCAAGCTTTCCGCTTCTAGACGATTGGCCTCAGCTTTTCCCTTAGCACGATTAATCATTGCTTGCGCTTCTTGCTCGGCCTCTTGAGCAATATATTTGGCTTTTTGAGCTTTCTGTTCCGCGATTTGTTTTTCCTCAACTGACTTAGAAAACTCTGGAGAAAAATCCACATCAACTAAGGCAGTGGCAACTACCCTAATACCAAATTTCTGGAGACGCTCAATTATGGAACCATTAAAAGTCTCCATCAACTCTTCTCGTTTAGTCACAGATTCCTCAGCTTTCAATTTAGCTGAAGCAATTTTAAAGGCTTCCTGCGCTTGAGGTTCAACGTACTTCTCTTTAACATTATCAAGGGTTCCTACATCACGCAGGATATTTACTAGCTCACTGGGTTGTACTTGATAATTTACCACAACCTCGGCGGTGATATCTTGTAAATCCTTAGAGGCTGCAGTCAAGCCATTAATCTGGTGTTTTTGCACCCGAATGTCGTACTTGTTAACCTTAGATACAAAAGGAAGTATGATATGAAGTCCTTCACCCATAGGCTCTCCCTCACGGACAGAACCGAGTACCTGCAAAACTCCGGCTTCACCAGGTTGAAGAATTAAGAACGTACTGCGGAGCATCACTATACCAAATAATCCCAGTAAAGCAGCGATACCAATTTTTATCGGATTTTCAACGTTGAGCATAGACTTAGAAGTATTTAATGTTCTAGGAGGAGGAAATTTTTGTCTTGGTGGTTTATTCATAAAGTAAAATATTTTCAGTGATTACATTTTGAAGAAATTTCATTCGACTGTTTTTGGACTTTTCAATCTCCATTAAATTATTCTCCATTATTAGTAATACAAATTCCGCACGTCGATTTATCGTATAAAGAATGGTGATTTGCAAAGTATTTTAACCTCATCCATTTTTCAACCTGGAGTTTGGGACTAAACTCTAGTATTATAGTTTCAATTGATAAGTTCTATATAACTCTATTTCCAGTTTTAAGGAGGATATGCAGTTATATTAGGCGTAAAACTAGAGTAATTGTTATGAGTGTGCCAAGCTCTCTGCAATCACAAACTAGATAACGAATTTACACCATTTCAGCTTTCACTATTTATTAAAAATAGTTGATCAAAGGTATAGCATAATTTTCTAGGCAAGGACTTAGAAGTCTTACCATAAAAGGATTATAAAATTAGTTGACAGGCTCATTAGCATATTTTCCCAGGATTTTAGTAATAATTTGATGATAATTATTTATGGTATCCATGAACAAATAACCTCCTGTTTAGCATCAAAAGTTATTAAACTCAGTCGTTGATTTTTAAATAATATTTGACCGATAGGTAAAACCTCAAATTCAGATATAATAATAGTATCAAATAATTGTCAAGTATTAATATATAATTATGCCAGCTCAAGATATATTCCATGATGCTGTCAAAAACGCCTTAATTAAAGAAGGCTGGACTATTACCGACGACCCTCTATACATAGAATTTGCTGGAGTTGATATGTATGTCGATCTGGGTTCTGAAAAGCTTTTTGGTGCTGAATCTGAACTACAAAAACTCTTTATTACTCAAGCTAAAAAACAGAAAATAGAGAATGGTTTTCAGAAGTGTCTGTAGTGCCATTACAACAATCATTAAATGACTTAAACCAGGCTTACCAAAACTTTTTTAATTGAACTAAGGGTAAAAGAAAAGGTAAAGCAATTAAACTTCCCAGATTCAAAAAACGCAGGTCAAAACAAACTGCCAGGTTTACCTTAAGAGGATTTCAACTACATGAAGACAAAGTATACTTAGCCAAAATAGGTTGTTTCAAAGTAGTGTGGTCAAGACCCTTACCAGGAGAACCATCATCAGTAACAGTAATCAAAGATTCAGCCCATAGATACTTTCTGAGTTTTGTAGTAGAAATTCAACCACAAAAACTACCAGAATCCAGCAAATCAGTAGGCATAGATTTAGGCATTTCTACATTATTCAGCAATGGTAAAAAAGTAGATGCACCAAAACCATTAAAAAAACGAATTAAAAAGTATAGAAAATTAAGTAAATCATTATCAAAAAAAAGTAATGGTTCTAAACGATATGAAAAAGCCAGACTCAGGGTAGCTAAATTTTCCTTCGGAATGCTGCGCAAACATAGTAAATTAAAAGATACTAGAACAGATTTCCTGCATAAATTATTCACAGAAATAATTCGTGAAAACCAAACAATTATTCTGGAAGATTTAAACGTTTCAGGTATGATGAAAAATCGGAAATTGTCCAGAGCTATTAGTGATTTAGGCTGGAGACAATTTCGTACATTATTAGTAGGACATACCTCTATTCCCTGTTCTCTCACAGGAGTGCGCATTCTCTCTGTTACTTGGCATTCTCATGGGGAGGAAACTATTCCCTACGGGACGCTTGCGCGTTTTCCTACCGAGTACTGCGCAAACATCTTGCGGAGCAAAACGCCGGGTTCCGAGCACTTGTGTCTGTCGCCGAGGTGGGGTCGCACCGCTGTTCCATTATAGAACCCATTTGGGTTCTATTTAAAAATATAGGGGGAGTGTGGGTAGATGGTGAATCTGGAGGCAAATTTACACCTTTTCCCCTTATTCTATTTCTCGAACTCCTGAGTTCTGACTCCTGACTCCTGTGCTAAAAACCCGTACCGCTTGCAAAGATATCAAATGGCTTCTATATGAAATTGGGGCGTTGGTGATTTGAGGTATGATATCATGTCCGGATGAGAGGGCGTTCAAAAAACTTTCTCCTTATACTCATAGTCCTGTTTCTTCTTCTTTCTTCCCTCCTGACTCAGTTCTCATGAGTACCCCTCCTGGGAGGGGGAGGGGCGAGGGGTGGGTTGAGTCCTAAGTAATTAAGATTAATATCATACACGCTATTCAGCAACGCCGAAAATTGGTATTAAGCCATCACCATTCCCCCATCCACATTAAATACTTGACCTGTAATATAATTAGCAGCACTATCAGCAGCTAAAAATTTAATCATACCCGCTACTTCTTCTGGTGTACCATAACGACCGAGAGGAATAAATTTGATAATTTCCTCAGAATTTTTCAAGTCCTTAGTCATATCAGTCGTTATAAACCCAGGGGCAACAGCATTTGCTGTAATGCCACGATTAGCAAGTTCTTTTGCTACACTTTTAGTAAAGCCAATAACCCCTGCTTTAGCTGCACTATAATTAGCTTGACCAGGATTACCCATTTGCCCAGTTACAGAAGCAATATTAATAATACGACCACTCTTTTGTTTGAGCATAATTTTGCTAACGGCGCGGGTACAGAGAAAAACCCCCGTCAAATTTAGGTCTATTACTGACTGCCAGTCATTGGGTTTCATCCGCAAAAGCAAAGTATCGCGAGTAATACCAGCATTATTTACCAAAATATCAATGCGACTCCATTTTTCCATCACTTCTTTGACGAGGGTATCAACCTCTTCAGCTTTAGAAACATCTGCTTGAAGTGCCATCCCATTGCCACCCGCAGCAACTATTTCTGCCACTACTTCCACAGCCGCTCCACTAGAGTTAGCATAGTTAACAACTACATTTGCCCCTTCCATTGCTAATGCTAAAGCTGCTGCTCGACCAATTCCTCTAGATGCACCTGTGATTATTGCTACTTGTCCCTTCAAACGCTGTAATGTTTCGGGTAATGCCTCCATAATGAAATCCTTTGCTATATGATTTAAACTAATTTATCAAAATAATTGGGTTTAAAACCCCGCCTTGATTGGCGAAATGTTTTTGGAGGGTTGCTCAAATCCCCGTTACAAAAACAACTTCTGACTTCTGACTTCTGACTTCTGACTTCTAACTTCATTGACTTAGGGGATTATGGCTTGTTGAGTTAAGCTAATAGATAGAATAGATAAGTATATATATTTTCTCAAGATGGCAGTTAAAAAGCAGTTTGATAGTTTTGATGAATTACTTGCTAGTTCAAAAATACCTGTTCTAGTGGATTTTTATGCAACTTGGTGTGGCCCTTGTCAAATGATGGCCCCTATTCTGGAACAGGTCAATCAAAAGATGAAAGATCGACTGCGGATAGTTAAAATTGATACAGATAAATATCCTCAGTTGGCATCAAAGTATGGCATTCAAGCTTTGCCGACTTTGGTTTTGTTTAAAAATGGTCAGCCAGTAGAACAGATAGAAGGGGTTATACAAGCACAACAGTTAGTTGAACGCTTAGAGAATATTGTCTAAATTTAATTAGGGCTAGCTGATTAATTATCAAAGTATTGATACATAAAGGTTTGAGTATTTTTAGGCTCGAATTGCAGTAGGCCTGTTTCAGTTGAAAACGCTCAAAAAGCTAGTATTTTGGGCTGACTATGGCAGAAA
This sequence comes from Okeania sp. SIO2F5, assembly GCF_010692685.1. Lineage (NCBI taxonomy): Bacteria > Bacillati > Cyanobacteriota > Cyanophyceae > Oscillatoriales > Microcoleaceae > Okeania > Okeania sp. SIO2F5. Next base: position 10,134 of record NZ_JAAHGU010000160.1, read on the forward strand.
AATCCCAAATTGACAATTCTTACTCCTACCTCCTCGCTCCCATACCCGTTCCTCCTGTCTCCTGTCTCCTGTCTCCTGTCTCCTACCCCTACTAAAAGACTTTTGAGCGCAAATCCTAATTAAATATTTTTGAAGAAATAGACATAATTATGATTTGGCTGAATATCATATTTATGCTCACATTAAAAGCAAAAATATGCTAATATACCAGCTAAGTTGATAATAGTAAAAAGATATTATTTTTAAGTGGAAATTGCTTGTTATCAAATATACAAATGTTCATTACTCGCTCTTTAAACTACTAACTTGAGATTATCAGTTCTAAATGTAATAAATAGTGGCGAGCTGATTGAACTTATCAGAAAATAATCAATATGGCTATTTACTCCTGGAAGCAATTTAAACTCTCTGTTCTGAGTGCTAATGAGTGGTTCCGAGAAACTCCTGAAAGAGCTTTGGATATGGCTTATGATGCCGCCCTCAATATTAAGGCGATTGAAGAGCAACATTTTGAAGGTCAAAATATTTCTTTAACATCAGCTAGTTATGGTGATAGTGTTAAGTCTTATTTTAATTCTGCATTGAAGCGATATTTAAAAGTTATTGAAACTAGATTAGCTGAGTTTAATGCAAGTATTTCAGTTGTAGGTATTTTTGAGAAAAATCAGTTTGGCGATAGCGAGGATAAACTCAATAAATATTATCGGCAAGAATTTCAGGATCGACCATCAATTATTTTGGAAAAATTAGAGTTTATTGATGAAGTAGCTAGTCGATATCGTAAACAAACAAAATCTCCAATTCAAAAATCTAATTCAATTGTAGAAGTGCCTGATACTTCATCTTCTTTAGCTATAATATCTAGTCAAAATAATATTAATAGTTCTACTAATAATATATCATCTAATTCTGCTATAAATACTACAGAAACACTAAAAAGAGATCAACCTGAAACTAGCTTTTTACCCCGTTCATTATTAAGTACTTTCAAAAGAATCAAGAAAGAGTTAGACCCAGAAGCTGAAGAAGATGTAATTAAGAAATTTAGAAAATCTAAAGTTAAGACTATTACTTCGGTTAGATTTATTTTACTATTGATTTTAGTGCCTCTACTAATTCACCAGTTATCAAAAATAACTTTTGTGGGTTACTTAGTCGATAATTTTATGCCAATCTCTAGTCAACAAGAAGAGATTTTTATTAACCGCGACTTGGAAGAAGAAGCTTTGATGGAATTGCGCAAATATGAGGAAGAACTTCATTTTCAAATTTATTTAGGCCATACTCCTGAATTATTTCCAGAATTATATGAAGCTGGAAAAGAAGTTTCAGAAATACCTAAGCTTCAAAGAGAAGAATTGATTGAGCATAAAGTAGAAGAAAAAGCTCAAGAAATAGCTTCGGAATATAAAAATAGAAGTAATAATGCTATTAAAAATATTTTTTGTGACCTGATATCTTTGATTTCTTTTGTTGGCATTATTTCTGCTAATAGAAGAGATGTTGAGATTTTAAAGTCTTTTATGGATGATGTAATATATGGTCTTAGTGATAGTGCTAAGGCATTTATTCTGATTTTGTTAACAGATATGTTTGTAGGGTTTCACTCCCCTCATGGTTGGGAAGTGATTTTGGAAAATGTTGCTAGACATTTTGGAGTAGCAGAAAGTAGAGATTTTAATTTCTTGTTTATTGCAACTTTTCCGGTGATTTTAGATGCTGTTTTTAAGTATTGGATATTCCGTTACTTGAACCGTAGTTCGCCTTCTGCAGTGGCAACTTACAAGAATATGAATGAGTAATATCAATTATCAAAAAATTCCTGAATTGTTAATATTAATATAGTTTTAATCTTAGCTAAGTTTATATAGATTAAGCACTTCCTGAGGAGCATTTTTAATCCAATCAACCATTTTTTTAACTCCCTCTTCAATATTTACTTGATGTTCATATTGTATTATTTCCTTGGCTCGCTCATAAATACCCCAGCTTTTAGTCAGTTCACCAGGCCTTAATGGGAGTATTTTGGTTTGAGGTATAATTCCAGTTACATTTTCAATAATACTTAGCAACTCAGCAAAATTTGTTCCCTTGCCACTACCAATATTATAAAAGAATGCTCCTTGTTTTTCAGATTGCGCAGCTAATACATAAGCCCTTGCAATGTCACTTACACTAACATAATCTCTGACTTGATTTGAAGGTTCACCAAAAATAGAAATTTCTTGATTTTTTAACACATAAAGTGTATATAGAAGAACCTCATCAAGTGTTACCGGACTTTCCCAGGGACCATAAATGTTGAACATCCTCAAACAATGTGCTGTATATCCATAGGTTCTTGCACCTGCCAATACCTCTATTTCGCCTTGAAACTTAGTTTTTGCATAGGGAGATGCTGGTTCTGGGTATATATTTTCTGTTATTGGCAGTTTGTCTTCTGTTACTGCACCATAAACTGCTGCTGAGGAAGCATAAAGTATTTTAGGAACACTAGCTGCTACACAAGCATTAACAATATTTTTTGTACCTAGCGCATTGAGACTAAAATCATCATTCATGTACTTGACACTCCAGGGAGTATCAATATTTGCTGCTAGATGAATCACTAAATCAGCCCCTCTAAAAGCTCTTGGCCAATCTCCTCCCAAGTCCCGAATATCATTTTCGATTAGTTCAACTAATTCTAATTCTTTTTTGTTTCTGAGTCCGGTACGCATATTGTCAATCACAACAATATTATCGGCTATGGGCTGAAACTGAACAATTATTTCTCTACCAACAAAACCAGCTCCCCCCACAATAACTACTTTTGAAAATCTTTTATTGAATTCTAGCACTATAATACTCCTCAGATCGGTTATTTTCTGAACGAAAAACAATATAACATTAAAACATAATATTCTCTATTGAGTCAATTTTTACTTGATTTATATCCTTATTAATATGATTAATAATTTAATGTCTTATACCAATTCACTTTCAGGATGTCACAAATAGTTTCGCTCCTTATAAATGTCAAATAATTGCCTGAAATTATTGTACAGTCAAAGTTTTTAGTCTATCAAATCTAACTTTCTTACTTCTGAGTTCTGACTTCGGTGAAACGGTATTACATCTTAATCTGTCTTGGGTAACGAGGTTGACAAGGAGTTCCTAAACAAACCTGACCTGATGGCATATCTTTAAACACACTACTCCTAGCACCAATAACAGCATTAGCACCAATATTAACCCCTGGAGCAATAAAACAATCTGTAGCAACCCATGCACCATTACCAATAGTAATACTTGCTGTTTGTAAACCAAATGTGGGGTCTTCCATATCATGACTACCCGTACAGAGGTAACTTTTCTGAGAGATAACGCAATGTTGACCTATTTTTATATGGTCAAGACTGTATAAAACTACGTCGTCTCCAATCCAACTATAATCGCCGATCGCTATTTTCCAAGGGTAGGTAAATCTGGCAGTGGGGCGAATTAAAACTCCTTGACCAATTTTGGCTCCAAAGAGATTTAATATTAGTCGTCTCAGACCATATAGAGGTTGGGGAGTTAGTGGGAAAGTAATTGCTTGTATGAACCACCACAACAGTACAAACCAACCCGGTTTACCTCGGTCATACCAAGATTGGTCATATTTGCGAAGATCGACCCAAGATTCTGTTTGTTGGTTATTTATCATTGAAAGTTAATTTTTTTTAGGCTTGACTCTAATTTAATAATTTTATACCATTTAGATATATAAACTAGGTAAATAGTGATTTTTATAGACTTAGAGTAAAATTTACATAAATTTCCTATAATACCTTGATTAGCATATTAGCATATAATAGTTAATTTTCAAAGGTTTATTCAATTTATTTTGACTGTGGAATAGATTAATAAATTGAGTCATAAAAAGAGCAAACCTCCAGAATAATTTGATCTATTTCTGTGATTATTTTTCTGGTTTGTCTGGTGAAAAAATAATTTTTGCCGACTCATCGGTTATGGGATAAATAAATAGTTACTAGGGAAAATTGAGAGAATTTTGATAAATTTTTCTACCACAACTATATATAGATAAATTAATTTTTTATCTTCGGTTTGACTATGTGACTATTCGAGGGAAAGCTCGGAATAATTTGATCTATTTCTGTGATTAATTTTCTGGTTTGTCTGGTGGGAACAATAATTTTTGCCGACTCATCGGTTGTGGGATAGACAAATCATAATTTTGGGGAAGAAGAGAGAATTTGGCAAAATTTTTCTACCTTATATCTAGGTAGATGGAATGAAAACTATATATAGATAAATGAATTTTTTATCCTCAATTTGACTGTCTGACTATCTGAGGTGAAAGTTCGGAATAATTTGATCTATTTTTGTCATTAATTTTCTGGTTTCTCTCAGGGCAAAAATAATTTTTTGATACTGATTAATCTCTTCATCCGATAATTCCCGGTTAGCTTTTTTTCTATCTTTAAGCCATTTATCTAAAACTTGGTAGCTACCGATTTTAAATTCCCATATTTTTTGACTGACCCCTGTGAAATAACAATTTTTGTTAATCCATATTTTTTCATTTGTCAGGTCATACTTAGGGCTTGGTGAATAAATTTAAAAAACTTACACAGTCAGCGATTAAAGGTATTTTGAATTAGAAATTGTACCCAATTTTGAGCTAAAATATACTCTTATTCCAGGTATCTATAACTGCACACACCATGTACAGACAAGTAGGCCAAGGCGACACTGCACCAGAAAATTTGGAACTGCCGTTCAATGGCCAACTATCTCCAGAAAATCGTTGGGTAGTGATGGCTAGTCTAATTCCTTGGCAAAAATATGAAGATGTATATGCTAGCTTATTCTCTGAGGAAAGAGGAGCACCTGCCTGATCTTTTAGAATCGCCTTAGGGGCGTTAATTATTAAAGAAAAATTGGGTATAAGCCACAGGGAAACAGTAGAACAAATCAAGGAAAATCCATATTTACAATACTTTATTGGTCAAAAAATATTGATAAAGAACAGAAGAAACAAGCTCACTTGGATGAAAGATTGCGGAACCATATTGAGGGTAAATTCGGGCAAGCAAAAAGAGGATTTAGTCTGGGGAAAGTGATGGCTAAACTTCCTGAAACTTCTATGACTGCGATCGCAATGACCTTTTTAGTAATCAACCTTTCTACCCTCGCCGGAAGAGGCATTTTCTCTTTTTTTGTAGTTTTTTGGAGAAAAAACTGTTTTTGCGGTGTATTTTATAATTTAAAGTTATAGCTGAATAAATGATGATAATAATAAGTTATAATCAGCTTTCTTTGAATCACAAATCAACCGTTTTCAGACTTTTGAGCGCAAACCC
>NZ_JAAHGU010000161.1:0-15379 GCF_010692685.1 Okeania sp. SIO2F5
GGAATCTGGGGGAGACCCAAAAGCTACGGGAGAGTCCGACCTCTGGTTTGGTAATAGTGATATTGTCCATCTAAGTCATCTCTGTGAGCGTAGAATCATCAATGATGAGAATCCCGCATCATAATCTGTGATTTGATGGCGGGAGTATGTCAATTATTTACCTATTCTGTTTTACCTATTCTGTAAAAGTTGCCTCTGAAAACTCCTAAGAGAACATCATGGCCTATTACAAATCCATCTTTTCTATCATTACGTCCTTGACTTTCCTGTACTCTTCTGCGACCCCGAGTAGAGCTATCGTAGATGATTACAGTACAGGAGAATTAAATAATCGTAGCTTTACAGAGGCAGAAAATTTACAATCAACCAATCAGATTAATTATCCAGTATCATTAACCAAATCTTCATTTCCTCTGTATATTGCTCAAGATACTGATTCAGAGGCCAATAAATCTCAAAATAACAATCAAAAAGAATCGAAATCCTCGGACTCAAAAGTTCCGAAAGCTATTCGTGTCATACTCAAGGCTCTAGGAGGACGAAAAGCACTATTTATTTTAAGCATAACATCAGTTCTTGTCACTGGTACAGCAGTATTTATGTTACTTAAGCTTTTTGACGATCATCAACCTAAAGACTTAGATCCAGAAGACTTACAATCTCAAGATCAAATACCAAAAACAACTTCAACTGATTTAAATTTAAAGGCTAACGATTCCGAACGGTCCCCCTCTAAATGGCCTAGATTCCCAGAAAACTCTTATTTGGCCAATAAAAACAATTCTTTAGATTCTTTTGTCCCCCCATTACAGAAGTCTGGAGAAAATACTTCTGTAGAAATTTCAAAACATAGTTTAAAATCCCATAATTTAGATATTAAAGCTGAAAATTTTTCTACAATTGAGAGTGAAGAAAATAACCACTATGAGCGACCAGAAAATAAAGTGAATTTATCACAAGCAAATAATCAACATTCTACAGTTGAAGACTCTAGAGATATTACTCTGCCAAATAACTATCCTTTACCAGAAGTTAATGTTGTTGAAGAATTAATTAGTGGTCTACAAAATTTTGACCCGAAAAAACGGCATCATGCTATCTGGGAATTAGGTCAAAGAGGAGATTCTAGAGCTGTTCAACCATTAGTTAATTTACTGATAGATTCTGATTCTAAACAGCAAAGTTTAATTTTAGCGACTCTCTCAGAAATAGGAACTAAAACATTAAAACCAATGAATAGAGCTTTAGCAATGTCAATGCAAAATGACAATGCAGAAGTCAGAAAAAATGCTATCCGAGATTTAACTCGAATTTATGAGTTAATCATTCAAACAACTAGCTTATTGCAACAAGCAGAATATGACCCAGACCCTGAAGTTGAAAAAACAGCAAAATGGGCTTTAGAACAGTTAAATAGAATTCGTCCAAGGTGAGTTCAACAATTAACAATTAATAATTAATTATTAATTATTACCTCTTCTGTAATAGAAGGATTGGCTAAAAGTATTTTTTTTCCTTATCTTGGCCGATGGTTGGCCAGCGAGGAGACCCGAAGAGTGACAGAGCCGCTACCTCTTACAGAGGAGCTTTCCTATGGTCATGCTGCGCAAACGCTAACGCTAATGCCATCCCACCCTTCGGGAATCTCCAAAGATCGACCGCTTTTTCTCCATGAATGGAGAGGCTTTATACTTTAATTTTTCGGTAACCAAAAACCAATTCGTCCCCAACGACGAAACGCAAAAGCAATTTCCTGAATGCTTGGTGGAGGAGAGTCTGGCATTAAAAAATTCAACATAATTACCGAAAAAATTGTGGGTATGCGCCTCCCTTTTTAAAGGGATAAAAAAAGAGACTATTCCTGATGTCAAACCTCCTTATTGCAGAGGTACTGATAACTGATAACTGATAACTGAAATGATCGGTCTTATCAAATTATCTTTAAGGTAGATCGCAAGGAATAAATTAAGTTAAAACTCCATTGATTTGAAGCCACCACTTAAGACTTATATTATGTCCGGTAGCATCGGTATTGTATAGCAAAGGAAGGCAACAGGCAACAAACAGGAAGGCAATTGAGCAAGAAAAAAACTTAAATTTCCTGTAGATATCCACGCTAACTTTTACACAAACGATACCAACGGACATGATATTATTTATATTTCCACAAAAATTGTACAAAGGTAATATATCAAGTGGACTGTGTTGAACTCAAAAATTAGGATTATAATAGAATATTTATAATTCTAAAGTAGTATTAGAGAGGGGCCACATTTTCGTGGCTAGGAATGCCTATCGAAACCATCTACGGAAATCTTCAAGGTCTAAAATCTAGCCAACTTAAACAACTGCAAAGGTTGTACCATCAGCGATTACCAAGCGATTGCCTAACTACCTCAGAATTTGCCCAAAGAGTCGCCTCAATCAGCAAAGAAGTTGGCCAACCAGTCTGTGTTTATGTCAATCGTAGAGGAAAAATTATCCGGGTAGGAATTGGCACACCCCGCCAAACCCAAATTCCTCCTCTAGAATTACCCCGTTACGGTGCAAGTCGCCTTAGTGGTATTCGTTGCATCGCTACTAACCTGAAACCAGAAGTGCCTTCAGAAGCGGCTCTGACTGCAATGGTGATTCAACGACTTGATGCTCTGGTGGTGCTTACCCTCACAGGTGAAGGATTTAAACGCAAGGGGGGTGGAGCTACTGGTTACATTAAACAAGCTTATTTAGCTCACTTGTTACCTACTCAAACAGATCGTACAGATACTAATATCCAAGAATTACCGTTTTGGACGGTATCACCTCCTCTGAGTCTGGATATGCTTGCTAAACAAGACTTTATTGACTTGATTGATGGATTAGAAGCAGAATTTCAAAGAGAATTTATTGCCCAAGAAGTTGATTCTGACCAAGATAAGGTTCTGTTGGTGGGGCTAAAAACAGACAAAATGAAGGATAGGGAATTTGAAGATGGGTTAGCAGAATTAGCTAGACTTGTTAATACTGCTGGAGGTCTGGTATTAAAGACAATGCAACAGAAGCGATCGCAACCCCATCCTCAAACTGTGGTGGGAGAGGGTAAAGTTCAAGAGATTGCTCTGACTGTTCAAACTGTTGGAGCTAATTTAGTTGTGTTTGACCGCGACCTTTCTCCTGCTCAAGTTCGTAACCTAGAAACTAAGGTTGGTGTCAGAGTAGTAGACCGTACTGAAGTTATTCTCGATATTTTTGCTCAACGCGCTCAGTCTCGTGCCGGAAAATTACAGGTCGAACTTGCTCAACTAGAATATACTATCCCGCGTCTTACAGGTCGAGGTGAGGCAATGTCTCGTCTTGGTGGTGGTATTGGTACTAGAGGACCTGGTGAAACTAAGTTAGAAACGGAACGTCGGGCAATTAATGCTCGAATATCTCGGTTGCAGAAAGAGGTAAATCAGTTACAAGCACATCGTTCCCGTCTACGTCAACATCGTCAAAGTCAAGAAGTACCAACGGTGGCAATAGTTGGATACACTAATGCTGGTAAGTCTACATTACTGAATACACTTACTAAATCAGAGGTTTATGCTGCAGACCAATTGTTTGCAACTCTAGACCCTACTTCTCGTCGTCTGATTATTCCTGATGCAATTACGGGTAAGCGAATTCCGATTGTGATTACCGACACAGTGGGATTTATTCACGAACTCCCACCTACCCTAATTGATGCTTTTCGGGCAACCCTCGAAGAGGTGACAGAAGCAGATGCTTTACTTCATGTTGTCGATCTGTCTCATCCTGCTTGGCAAAGTCAAATACGTTCTGTGATGACTATTTTGGCGGAAATGCCAGAAACTCCAGGACCTGCTTTAGTTGCTTTTAACAAGATCGATGAAGTAGATGGAGATACTTTAAGATTTGCTCACGAAGAATATCCGATGGCAGTATTTATTTCTGCTGCTAAAGCTCTAGGTTTGGAAACTTTGCGTCAACGACTTGCACAACTTATTGATTATGTTATTGCTTCTTGAACAAGTAGAAATTAAGATAAAGCAGTAAGATAATGAGGTTAAAATAGCACGAAAACTTTTCCCTATTCCTTAACCTCAACATTTAGAATTTTTCAGTAGGCTTAAAATCTAAAATATAATTTTTTTCAGAGCAAATTAATATTAAAATTGTTAAAGAAATATTTTATATAGAAAATCTAATCTATAAATATGGCAGCTAACATAGAAATTTACACTTGGTCAACTTGTCCATTTTGCATCCGCGCTAAAGCTCTGTTAGATAAAAAGCAAGCAGAATATCAAGAATATACTATAGATGGTGATGATGTAGAACGAGAAAAAATGGCTAAAAGAGCTAATGGCCGTCGCTCTTTGCCTCAAATCTTTATCAAAGACCAACATATCGGTGGTTGTGACGATCTATATGAACTAGAGGACCAAGGTAAACTAGACCAATTACTAGAAGTTTAGTATAGTTTTCTATTTCTGTAGTTATTGATTATTTTGTGGCTGGTTCATCTAATTTGTTAAGACTTATTAATTTAACCAGGACTTACCCACGGAAACTAAATGTAGTGAGGGCGAATGGCATTCGCCCCTACTATTGCAACATTTTAGCTGTGTCAAAGCACTACTATTAAAAATATTTTGAAATAATAAACCAAATAAAGATGAAATTTGCATTCATCATAGACCCTATAGAACGACTCAACCAAGTTCACGATAGTACCGTTGCACTGATGGAAGCTGCTCAAGAACTTGGTCACGAAGTTTGGATAACGGAAATTAACCAATTAAGTACTATTGAAAGTAAAGCTTGGGCAACCCTCAAGCGGGCACATTTAATGCCAGTTGAAAGGGTAGAAAATCATTGGGTTGCTAGTAACCCTTGGTATGATTTGGGAAAAGCGATGCTACAACCATTGGAGTCAATGGATGCTGTATTTATGCGCAAAGACCCACCTGTAACAATTCCTTATCTCTATGCTACTTATATTTTAGACTATATTAATCCAGAAAAAACTTTAGTCATAAATTCTCCTCAAGGGTTACGCGCTGCTAATGAAAAAATGTATGCTTTGCAATTTAAAAAGGTAATTCCAGAGACAATTGTTAGTCAAGAAAAAGAGGTAATTAGAGAATTTTTAGAGTCACAAGGAGCAGCAGTTTTGAAACCTTTGGGAGGAAAAGCTGGGGAAGGAATTTTATTTTTAGAACCCACAGATAAAAATTTTAATTCCCTAATAGAAATTAGTACAAAACAAGGTAGAGAACCTGTGATGATTCAGAGTTATTTACCAGCAGCAAAAGAAGGAGATAAGCGAATTATTATGCTTAATGGTAAGTCTATTGGAGCAGTAAATCGGATTCCTACTGGTAAAGAATTTAGAGGAAATATGGCAGTAGGTGGGCGAGTTGCTCAGACAGAAATTACGGAACGAGAATCTGAAATTTGTGAGTATTTAGCACCTAAATTAATAGCAGATGGTTTATATTTTGTTGGTATAGATGTAATTGGTGGTTATCTGACAGAGGTTAATGTTACAAGTCCAACAGGAATTAGAGAAATTGATTTATTTGATAATGTTAATCTGGGGAAACAAGTAATAGAATGGGTAATTGATCGAGTTAAAAGTCAAAAGTCAAAAGCGAGTGTGTAATTCTGAGGGTACCTCAGAATTACACACTCAAGACAGTCAAAAGTAATAATTTGTAATTCCTGTATTTGAATTTATCTGGATTTGTATTTTGCCAGAGCTATTAATTAATATCCTAGAGTCTAAATATAATAGTTAAGAAGTAATATCACAATTAAGTAATTATTTCTTATTAAATTTAGTAGGGTTTTGGTCTCCAAACCTTGAAAATAAAGTACAATTTTGAGAAAGTAAACAGCTCATCTGGCAATATTCAACAGTGGGTTGGCAGGATGTTTAATTAATTTTGCTTAGATACTTAAATATAATTTCAGATTAGTTATAGTTATAAAAAATTAAGGTATCACTATCCTAAATGATTTTTATAAATTCCAAACTTGATAAAAATTATCAAATATTCCTCTGTTAGCTCTTGCCTAAAAAAAACAAATATTTTTTTACAGGAGTTAATAAAATAGAACTGCTATAAGTATTCTTTCCTAACTTATATTGTGTTTCCTTGAATGCTTATAATAAACAATTGATGATTTTTATAACTTTGTAGATTGGGTTGACGCAGGAAACCCAACAATAATAGATACCTGTTGGGTTTGGTCTCACTTGCAAACCTACGGTATTATAACTTAGCTAAGTAGGTAGGTAAAATTAAATAGAAAATGATTGTTGAGACGGAAAACCGGAAAATAAGAACTGTGGATAGTGATTAAACAATTTCTCTCAGCTCACGTGGCATTTGCCTATTGATTTTATTTTTTTTTACCTAATAATTAATAATTACAATTAATAATTAAATAATTCAGGTTAAAAGCTTCCCCTTAAAAGGGGAAAAAAATAAATTTTTTCCTTCTTGGTCAATCCTCTCCCTTTTAGGGAGAGGTAATTATCCATTATCCATTATCCATTAATGAAACCTACCTACTTACTAAAAATTTACCTTCTTCCTTCTTACTTCTTCCTTCTTACTTCTTATAAACAATGAACAATCAAACTATTGGCGTAGCAGTTATCGGTACAGGATTTGGTCAAAAAGTACATATACCAGGTTTACAAGCACATCACAAAACTCAAGTATTAGCTGTCTATAACCCTGATTTAGAAAAAGCTAAATCAATTGCATTAAGCCATAATATACCTCATGGTTGTAATACTATAGAGGAAATTATTTCTATACCTGAAGTTGCAGCAGTAACAATTTCTACTCCACCATTTTTACACTATGAAATGGCAAAAAAAGTCTTATCCGCAGGCAAACATTTATTGTTAGAAAAACCCACAACTTTAAAAGTAGAAGAAGCCCAAGAATTATATCAAATTGCTGCTACTAATAGATGTGTAGCAACTATGGATTTTGAATTTCGTTATGTTCCTGCTTGGCAACTATTTGCAGAAATTTTAGCCGATGGATATGTAGGAGATAAACGCCTAATAAAAATTGATTGGTTAGCATCAAGTCGCGCTAACCCAAGTCGTCCTTGGAATTGGTATTCTCAAAAGGATAAAGGAGGTGGTGCATTAGGAGCGATCGCTTCTCATTCTTTTGATTATATTAACTGGTTATTTGGACCTACGAAAAAACTTTGGGGACAACTGAATACTTCAATTAAAACTCGTCCTGACCCCACAGAGGATAACAAGTTAAAACCAGTAGATGCAGATGATACTTGTAATATTATGCTAGATTTGGCGGACGGTACTCCCTGTCAAATTTGTATTAGTTCTGTTACCTATCAAGGGCGTGGTCATTGGGTAGAAGTTTATGGTAGTAAAGGTACACTAATTATAGGTAGCGATAATCAAAAAGATTATGTACATGGGTTCAAAGTTTGGGGTTCTCAAAATGGGGAGACTTTAGTAGAAATAAAAGTTCCTGACAGATTAGAATTTCCTCAAATTTATCCTGATGGTAGAATTGCACCTTTTATTCGAGTAGTTGATAATTGGGTAAAAGCAATAGAGGTCAGAAAATCTGTAGTTCCATCTCTGAGAGAAGGTGTTTATTCTCAGTTATTAATGGATTTAACCCATGAATCTAATATGACAGGTAATTGGGTCAATGTGCCAGATTTAGATAAATTATTGGCAAATAGTAGTAGCTTTTAACTGAATGTCGTCGCGGGGTCGCACCACTTTGTCAAAGGGACATCTCCTGTAAAATATTTTAATTAAGCTGATTATTCGTAATATTCTTTGTTCAAATTGGTATAATAGACATCTGGTAAAAATCAAAAATAAAATCAATTCTTATCCATAAATATTCAAATATTTCTTTCTGTTCCCTATTCCCTATTCCCTTAATATTAGCTATCTCTAATAGCTGGTGCAGTTGCCAAACTGACTGCTGCCTTTTGCATAATTTCTATATCTGACTTTGACCAGGAGCGTGCATCCTGACATTGATGAGCAACTAGCAACCCCCATAACCTCCTAGAATTAAGAATCGGCACTACTAAATTAGCTTTAACCCTTATACTACGGAGAAAATCTCGATGGCAAGGATGTATTGCTTCTAATTCAATATCTTCGATCACTCGGACTCTTCCCTCTTGATACATAGCAGCATATTCATCATTAAAACATTCATCAGCTCCTGTTGAACCATAAATTGATAGTTCCTCATCACTCAAAGACTCAAATGTTACTTGTCCTTTCCACTCACGATAAAAATAATATAATACTACTCTTTCTGATCGAATATAGCCTCTAATATTATCAAGAGTTTCTTGGATAAAAGTGTTTCGAGCTACATTTTGAGCAAGACGTTTTGTTAGTTTTTCTAAATCCGGGTCAGTATGAGACATATTAGGGCGATTATTACACTCTTTATTGTTACTATTAGCCATGCTCTGTATCAGTTAAATTAAAATTTTTCAAGCTTATATCGGTTGAAAATTTTGACTAGCAGAACGGTCATCTTTATTTTATACTCATAACTTAGTTTGACTCATTTCAAATTTTTTTGCCATGGTTATTTGTCAGATAATTTGATAATTTTCATCAGCACTATTATTCGGTAATTAAAATGAAAAATTTTAAACGAAAACCTCAAAAAACTTTTGTAAGAAAAATCGGTCCTGTAGACTTTATAATTTCAGGAATGACTCGCTTTGAGTGGAGTGATTTTTACCATTGGTTAATACAAATTTCTTGGCAAAAGCTATGGGGAATAATCATTAGTTTTTATTTAATAATTAATATTATATTTACATTTTTATATTTAGCCAGTAGTAATGGAATTGCTAATGCTCAACCTGGTTCTTTTAGTGATGCTTTTTCTTTCAGCGTACAAACCATGGCAACTATTGGTTATGGCGCGATGTACCCGACAAATACTTATACCCATATTTTAGTAACTATAGAAGTTTTTATTGGTCTAATTGCCATGGCAATGATTACAGGACTAATGTTTGCCCGTTTTTCTTTGCCAACTGCACGGGTACTTTTCAGTAAGGTAGCAGTTATTTCTCCTTACAATGGTATTCCGACTCTTATGTTTCGTATTGCCAATCAACGCCAAAATTGGATAGTAGAAACTCAAGTGAGAGTAACTTTATTAATGGATAAAGAGGTTTCTGCTGAAGGACATTCTTTACGAAGATTATGCGATTTAAAATTGGTTCGTTCTCAAACACCAATGCTTGCTCTTACCTGGTTAGTAATGCACCAAATTGATGAAAATAGTCCTTTATATAATTGGTCTGAAGATGATTTTAAGAATTTAAATAATCAGGATATGCGATTTTTTATAATGCTTACGGGATTAGATGAAACTGTTTCTCAGACTATTCATGCTCGTCATATTTATACATTAGACCAGATAATGTGGCATCAGCGTTTTGTTGATATAATGTTTACTTCTGCGGGTGGTCAAAACTATGTTGATTACTCACATTTCCATGATGTTATGCCTTTAGAAATAAGTAAAAATTGACTGAAAATTCAGAAATTAAAGTATGAATGAATACTGATAAATACTGGAAAATCAAAAATTTTTGCCAAACTAAGTTTTTTGTGGTTTAATCATCAAGGGTTATTCACTTTATAAAATATATATTCCGGAATAGTTTATGACAGATACAGTAGGTACAACAGAAGCAGCTTTTCTTCTCAATATTTCTACCGCCAGACTCAGGTTACTTCTCAGGCAAGGTCGCCTCAAAGGAGCCAAAAAGGTCAAACGATTCTGGATAATTCCTTTGAATAGTCGGGGAATGCCAGAAATTACTCCAGGTCGTCGAGGTCCTCAAGGAACTTGGAATAAAGGATTTCGTACAGGCAATACTTTTATCCATGTGCTACGAAGAGAAATTGACTATAACCGAGACAATGGCACATCTTTACCAGCGATATCTGTAAAACAGGGAAACAGAAATTATCGTTGTCACGAAGTAGAGATTCTGGGAAACTGCAAAATCGTGTATCGTCCTCATAAACCTAACAAGAGTCAAGCTGGTGGTGCTCGCCTGTGGATTGAGGTAGACCCTGATATTCAAATAATTCGCAAATCTTTCCTAGATACAGAGCCAGAGGAAAATAAACCTAAAGGTTTTGGTTAGCTTTAAGTCTGATTGTTAAGTTCAACCGAATTTTTCTCTATTTCTCTATTTAATAGTAATAGTATCGGTGTTGCCTTCTTTGACTTTTGGGCTAACACTACAGATTCTTATGGAAATGATTCTGATATTTCTAGCAGTACCAAGCTGCCTCAAAATCCTCTTCCCTATTCCAAACCTCTTCCTCCTCCTGCGATATTGGTAATATTTTTTTCTATCTTCATACTTAAATCTAACCAAGTTGACCGAGTAATAGGAGCGCTAGTAGAAACATAATCGACACCTGTTTCAGCCACATTTCTAATAGTATCTAAAGTAATATTTCCAGAAGCTTCAATTTTAATCCGACTATTGTTTTGCCTAATCATTTTAACTGCTTGCTGCATTACTTCAACAGACATATTATCCAGCATAATAATATCTGCCTGATACTCCAAAGCAGTTTCTACTTCTGCCAATGTTTCTGTCTCCACTTCAATAGTTAAAGGATAAGGTATTGTTTCTCTGACCTTAGCGATCGCTTTCCCAATACCTCCAGCAGCAGCAATATGATTATCCTTAATCATCACCGCATCATCCAAACCCATGCGATGATTTTTTGCCCCACCAACTTGAGTCGCATATTTTTCTAAAATTCTCAGTCCTGGAGTTGTTTTGCGAGTATCAACCAGTTGCACCGACAGATCGGCAATTTTATCTGCATATTTACGAGTCATAGTCGCTATCCCACTCAAACGCATCCCTAGATTTAAGGCCACCCTTTCCCCAGTCAATAAACTATCTAAAGGCCCATCTAATTTAGCGATTACAGTACCCGACTCGCACCATTCTCCTTCTGTAACAGTAGGTAAAAAGTTGACCTTTTCATCCAAAAGTTGAAATACTCTAGCTGCAATTGGTAACCCCGCAATAACTCCTGATTCCTTGACCAACCAATAACCGGCACCTGTAATTACTTGGTCTGTTGAAAATAACCCTGCAGTAGTGCGATCACCCCTGCCAATATCTTCTAGCAGCCAATTTTTTAATAAGTTGTCTAATATTATGTTTGGAGGTATAACAGATTGCATATTGTTACTGAAATTTTATTCAAAATTACTGGCAGAGTAGCTCCCACCTAATATCAAATCCGGTTGAATACTTATTATATAGTTGGGAGTAGGGGAGTGGGAGAGTGGGGGAGTAGTGGAGAAGAAATATTCAAGTAATTTAAGAAATTATAAACAGATATTAAACATCTACTCCACGCATAGGGAGTAGAGAGTAAAGGGAAAGAAATAAGAGTGCGATAATTGATTTGATTTTTTATTATTGGAGATGTCTATCATATAACTAGATTCTATGTGCAACAAAGCCGTATTTGATATAAAATATTTAACACAGCAAATATCAACTCGTCCATTTTTTGAATCTATATTCGTTTACTCAACAAGGTTAACTTTTTCTCCCATAACTAACTCTAAATTCAATTTTTGATGAATTCTACTATAATTAATAAATCTATCATAAAATAGACTGATTAAAGTGTCTTAAACTTACCACTGGTCAATAAGTAAATTACAGAAAGATTTAATAATGTTTGCTACTCAACTTAAAACTAACCAAACTTTAGATAATATACCTAACGATATATTTGAAGCGATCGCTCACCTCAAGCAAGAATTAAATGCTGTTATCTTAGCTCACTATTATCAAGAACCAGATATTCAAGATATTGCTGACTATATAGGTGACTCCCTCGGTCTTTCCCAAAAAGCAGCAGAAACAGATGCAGATGTCATTGTCTTTGCTGGAGTTCATTTCATGGCGGAAACAGCAAAAATTCTCAACCCAAATAAACTGGTACTCCTCCCAGACTTAGATGCAGGTTGCTCTCTCGCCGATAGTTGCCCAGCGGAAGAATTTGCCAAATTTAAAGCAGTCCATCCTGATGCAATAGTAGTTTCTTATATTAATTGCACTGCTGCTATTAAAGCAATGAGCGATATTATCTGCACCAGTTCCAACTCAGTCAAAATAGTTAAGCAAATACCAGCAGACCAACCAATAATTTTTGCCCCAGACCGGAACCTGGGTCGTTATGTGATGGAGCAAACCGGACGAGATTTAATTTTGTGGGAAGGAAGTTGCATTGTTCACGAGACTTTTTCTGAAAAAAAGATGGTGCAATTAAAAATAGAGCATCCCGAAGCTGAAATTATCGCTCATCCAGAATGTGAACCCAGTGTGTTACGTCATGCTAATTATATTGGTTCAACCACTGCTTTATTGAAGTATTGTCAGGAAAACCAAAACCAAACATTTATTGTGGCAACGGAACCAGGAATAATTCATCAAATGCAAAAGAAAGCACCTAGCAAAAACTTTATCCCTGCACCAGCGATGAATAATTGTGCTTGTAACGAATGTCCTCACATGAGGTTGAATACTTTGGAAAAACTTTATCTGGCAATGAAAAATAAAACACCAGAAATTGAGATTCCTGAAGAGACGCGAGTAGCAGCACTAAAACCTATTCAAAAGATGTTAGAACTTTCATTTAATTAGGCAAAAGTTATAGATAGAGGATAAATGACAGAAGCAGTAAAAATTGCCCAACAATATTATGATGACACCGAAACCGACAGAATTTATGCAGCTATCTGGGGAGGAGAACATATTCATTATGGCATCTAAACCCAACCAGACGAAGCAATTCACTATGCGTCCCTGCGTACCGTAGAAACCATTGCCCAAACTCTAGAAAAAATAGACCAAAATTCACGGGTCATCGACCTGGGAGCTGGATATGGAGGGGCAGCTAGGTATTTGGCTAAAACTTATGGCTGTTCCGTGTGTTGTCTCAATTTAAGCCAGTTGCAAAATCAACGCAACAGTCAACTTAATCAAGAACAAAACTTAAGCCACTTGGTAGAAGTTACTCAAGGAAGTTTTGAGGATATCCCCTATGCAGATCACTCCTTTGATATAGTTTGGTCTCAGGATGCCATTGTGCATAGTGGCGATCGCTGTCTAGTTTTCCCAGAAATTAAAAAAATATTAAAACCGGGAGGCGAATTAATTTTTACTGACCCCATGCAAAGCGAAATTTGCCCCCAGGAGCATTGCAACCTGCTTTTGACCGTCTGGGAATTAGTGATATTGGGTCTTATCTGTTTTACAGTCAAACAGTAAAAGAGTTTGGTTTTGAGGAACTACATTTTATTGATCTTTCTCAAAATGTACCAATTCATTATCGACGTTTTGGGGAAGAAGTACAGACAAGGGTTCAATGAAGTGGTCAAATTGACCTCAACAGAATTTACCAGTTATAAATAAATGACAGAGGAGTCAGGAGTCAGAAGTCAACAAAGAAGAAGAAAGAAGAAGAAAGAATAAAGAGGAGGAAAAGGAGAAAGTTTTTTTGATCACTAATTATCCGGACATGATATTATAATTAATTATTAATAATTAATTATTAATAATTAATTGTTGAACACTTTCTTACTTAAGTTTTAGTCAATGATTTAAGCTATTATTTTTGAGTTAACAACAAAATTCAAACATGACAATTAAAATTTGTGAGATCAATATTTACGAAGTAGAATTACCATTAATTAAGCCATATCGAATTTCAGGTGGACGTTTATTTGTGGACAAAATGGACAGCATTATTGTCGCTATTACAACCAGTGATGGTATCGTAGGTTGGGGTGAATCCTGTCCTTTTGGACCATCTTACTTACCTGCTTTTGCTGGAGGAATAAAGGCAGGAATGGCTCAATTAGCTCCTATACTAATAGGAGCTAATCCCCTTGAGTTAGAGAACATAAATCATCTTATGGACTTAACTCTCAAAGGACATTTATATGTCAAGTCTGCTATTGATGTAGCTTGTTGGGATATATTAGGTAAATATGCTAATTTGCCCCTCTATACACTGCTGGGAGGACGTTTTAGCGAACACGCTGATTTAATAGGGGCTTTTGCCAATGGTACACCAGAAGAAATGGTTGCCGATCTCAAACAACGAAGAGATCAAGGATATCATATTTTTTCTCCTAAAATTGGTGGGGAGGTTTCCGTTGATATTGCGCGTATTCAAGCAATCATGGCAGAATTACAGCCACAGGAAAAGATTACCATAGATGCTAATCGTGCTTGGTTGCCAGATCATGCTATTCAAATTATGAATTCTATCAATGATAAAACAGTATATTTTGAGCAACCCTGTGAAACATTGGAAGAATGTTTAGCTGTGCGTCGCCTAACTCAACACCCCATTATTTTAGATGAGTGCATTCACACTTTTCAAGATTTATTATGGGCTCAACGAGAAGGTGTGGCACAAGCTATCAATATTAAAATTGGAAGAGTTGGAGGGCTAACTAAAGCCCGTCAAATGCGAGATTTTTGTCTGGCCACTGGACTTCGTATGAATATAGAAGAAACAGGCGGTAGCGTCATAGGAGGCACAGGTGCGATACATTTAGCCGTTGCTACCCCCCTCAGATATCGTTTAGCGACTTCAGACTCTACTAGATTACATACCGTCATTCCTGCTAAAGGTGGCTATACTTACAAAAAGGGTACAGGTATTCCACCAGAAACACCAGGTTTAGGCATAGAACCGATTATGGAAATATTAGGTGAACCCATTGCCGTTTATACTAAATCATAGTAATTTTTTCTAAAAGTATTTTCTAAACAATATGTAAGAATGATGATCAATCACCAAGAACGATATGATAAATGGGCTTCCACATACAATGTAGATGTTAAAAATAGAAATTATTATGCTCCAAGCTACATCGTAGAATATCTCATGGAACTTGTGAATCAGCAAGTAATAGATTACAGTAACAAATCTGAGCTTAAGGTTTTAGATGCCGGATGTGGTACAGGTTTGCTTGGAGTTAAATTACGCCAAGAGGGATTTTCTTATATTGATGGGGTAGATTTTTCTCATGAGATGGTAAAGTTAGCCTATGAAACAGGCGCATATCAATACTTGATGGGTTGGTGTGATTTGAATAAAAAACCACCCTTTTTTTTCCATCATCAATATGATTTAACTATAGCAATGAGCGCTGGCATCTTTACATATTACATAAATATTGATAATGTAACATAAAAGTAACTGTATGAGCTGTATTTTTCATAAATTAGGCGATCGCTAAAGGTTAAAGTTTTAAGGATGCGT
>NZ_JAAHGU010000162.1:0-15144 GCF_010692685.1 Okeania sp. SIO2F5
GACTATTGTGACTCACGAATTGGATAAAATTCATGGTTCCTATAATAATCGACTCAAATATAATAAATTAATTCCTTGTAATTGTAAAACTTGTAAAAATACTCAGAATCCTCACTTCTACAAATTTGAAAAATTAAAAGAACGGCTTAACAATAGCAAAATAACAATTGAATGCGGTAATTACCCCTACAATGAAGTTAATATCCAGAGTTTAATTGATGATGCAATAGATAGTTATAAGTATGAAAAAAATTCACAATCCAGACATCCTCATAATATACATATAGGTGGAGACGTTATTGTTAATAGTCGTAAAATTAATAATAAAGATGGAAATGTTGTGGATAATATATTTGGTATTGAAGAAGGAGACAGGAGACAGGAGACAGGAGGAAAATTACATGGGGATTCGCTCCCCCAAGTAATTTTGAACACCCCCGTTGACGGTGGGGTATTAAACCCACAAAGAAAATGATAATAATATTAAAAATGAAGTAACAGGAAATTCTAGTCAACCAAAAACAGAGGAAACTAAAAAATTTGGATTTTTAGATTTCTTGACTTGGATGCAGAATGGGCAAATTATTTTCATCTTAATCTCTTCTATTATTGGCATTATTTTGCTGATTATTTATCCTAAGTTATACCCAGATGGATTACCAGAATTGGCTTTACCAATTCAAGACATAATTCCAACTCCACAAAAAGAAAATAAATCCGTTCATTAATGGATAATTGATAATGGATAATTGATAATTACCTCTGGTTAAAACCGTTACGGAATTGAATATAAGGAAATATTATTTCTTCTCTTGGTCGATTAGATATGGCGAGTAGACCCGTTCTTACATACCCGCTGCGAATATCGCCATCTCTCGACCGCTTTTTACCCTTAAAAGGGGAGGCTTTAAACCAGAATTATTTAATTATTAATTATTAATTATTCGGTGAATGAAATTTGTAAATTAGAGTATTTCCGTTAGCAATAATACCCAAAAATTACTGTTTAGTGAGTAGAAAATTTATGATAAAAGTTGCTGAATCATACGTTCTGCCTGAGAACCATAACCACCACCGAATAAATTAAAATGATTGAGAATATGATACAAATTATAAAGACTTTTACGTTGTTGATAACCATCATCTAAAGGCCAGGCTTGATTATAACCACGATAAAAAGCACTGGGAAAACTACCAAATAATTCAGTCATGGCAATATCAACTTCGCGATCGCCCCAATAAGTGGCCGGGTCGAAAATTACTGGCTCCCCATCTACAGTTACTCCAGCATTTCCCCCCCATAAGTCACCGTGAACCAGAGAAGGTTGTGGTTGATGACCTGCCAATAACTCTGGGATAATTTTTAGTAGGCGATCGCTCTGAGTAAAAGTACCACCCCGACGTTTTGCCAACTTGAGCTGATAACCAATGCGGTTTTCTGCCCAAAATTCTGCCCAGTCTGTATTCCAAGTATTAATCTGGGGTGTGGAACCGATAGTATTGTTGATGTCCCAACCAAATTCACTTTTACCCTGACAGTGATGTAAAGCGGCTAATTTACGTCCCATCTCTTCCCAAGATTTATCGTTACCACGACCACCTAAGTCTAGCCATTCCAAGACTATATAAGAATTATTTCCCTCTGTTCCATAGCATAAGGGTTTCGGAACACAAATAGTCTGGATTTCACACATTTGCTTTAACCCCAAAGCTTCTGCTTCAAACATTGCTATCTGGGAAGCTTGATTAAGTTTGACGAAATAGTTGCGACTGCCATTAGTTATTTTATAACCACTGTTGATGCAACCTCCTCCAACTGAAGAATGGTTAGTAACTTCAAAATTTTCGGCCGTTACTTGAGTGATATGTTCGGCAATTTTTTTCCACATACATATACAGTCCTATATTTAATAATTTTTTTTTAAAATGCCAAAAATTAGCTATTGTGCTATACGCAATAGTATAAGGTGAAGTCCTCACAGAAACTGAACTAGAAACCATTTCTATTTGCCAGACCAGGAAAATCTGACTCCTCCACAGTTATTAATTTTTATATTTTTAAAAGTTGAAAAAATCTCTATTGCTACATACGCAATAGTAGAGACTCAAGTCCTCACAGAAACTGAACTAGAAACCATTTCTATTTGCTAGACCAGGGAAATCTGACTCCTCCACAGTTATTAATTTTTATATTTTTAAAAGTTGAAAAAATCTCTATTGCTACATACACAATAGTAGAGACTCAAGTCCTCACAGAAACTGAAACGGCAAATAATCAATTCCGTAAGTATATAGCGCTGTAGTGGAAAATGATCTCCATAAATTATCAATTATTCCCCTCCACCGGAGGGGTTAGGGTTGGGTTCCCTTTTCCCTATTCCCTGTTCCCTGTTCCCTCTTTTCTTGAAGATATCTAGTGTATATCGACTTGCAAATATAAGTTGTTTGAATAAAGAAAGCAGATTTTTCCTAAAAACCTGCTGTCTGGAATACTAGCTAATAATTTCGCCTAACTATAATGTTTCAGTATGAATCAGCGCTTTCAGCATACTCTCAACTTTTTCTTCCATCTCTACTAATATATTTAGAGATAGAGTAATATCATCTGCAACTCCCAAAAGTTTAGCCGCTTTTTTGACAGCTTCTTCCTCTTGTTTTGCATAATCTTTATCGGCCCGAGACATTTTAATGGCATGATAAAGCAATGTTCTTGGTGCTGACCAGTTAGGAACATCTGTTTTGATCTTGGGCAACAGGTCTTCCAACTTAGCATTCTTGTAGTCAAATTCTTTGTATTTTTCTATAGCTTCTTCAGGAGCGCCAACCATTCGTTGATGATTTATTAACCAATTCATCTCTGCCTCTGGCACATCCCCATCAGCTCCAGCAATAGCGAGCAACGCATACCCATAATTAAGATATGCTTCAAAAGGAGCGGAAGAAATACCCATAGTTCTTTTCAGGTATTCCGAACCTCCTATCATTTGCTTTTCATTTGTTGTCATAATTTGTTTCCTTATTTCTATTTGTTCAAGTTGAGTTTACTGTACTGACAATTTTTGAGCGTCACCGTCAGTACAGGAAAGACATTGCCGTTAGCTATTGAGTTTGGCTTACTCCTGGTAATTATATAGCGCCATAGTAGAAAATTATTTCTATAGCAATGTGCGCTGGCATATTTACAAATTGCAGGAATTGTCCAATAGCTAAAAGTCTTATATTATTCCAACGCAGATGCTGCGCAAACAGATTTTTATTCGCCCTATTGCCTGTTGCCTGTTGCCTGTTGCCTGCGCGCAGCGCTGTCTTTGCCTAACTCAAAACTTTTAACAACACTTCTGCCATTTCTTTGCATCCGACTTGTTTCATTCCTTCGGACATAATATCCCCAGTCCGATAACCCAAATCTAATACTTGCAAAACTGCTTGTTCAATTTTATCTGCTGCGGCAGGTTGCTCTAGAGCATAACGTAACATCATTGCCACACTCAGGATTTGTGCCAAAGGGTTCGCCTTATCTTGACCCGCAATATCTGGAGCAGAACCATGAACGGGTTCAAATACTCCTGGCCCAGAAGCACCAAGACTCGCCGAAGGTAACATCCCAATACTGCCTGTTAACATCGCAGCAGCATCAGAGAGAATATCGCCAAATAAATTTCCTGTGACAATGGTATCAAATTGTTTTGGCCAACGAACAAGTTGCATGGCAGCATTATCTACATATAAATGAGATAATTCCACATTTGGAAATTCCGAGGACATTTGAGTAATGCGATCGCGCCAAAACTGAGACACTTCCAACACATTCGCTTTATCTACCGAACACAACTTACCGCCACGTTTTTGAGCTGTCTCAAATCCCACTTTAGCAATACGGTCAATTTCTGACTCAGTATAGGCCATCGTATTAACACCGCGCTTTTCTCCTGTCTCTGTCTCAAATACACCCTTGGGCGTACCAAAATATACTCCACCTGTTAATTCTCGTACCACCATGATATCCACTCCTTCCACAACTTCTCGTTTGAGGCTAGAAGCATCTATTAATTGGGGCAAAATTTTAGCTGGCCGTAAATTAGCAAATAATCCTAATCCGGACCGTAGTCCTAATAATCCAGTTTCTGGTCGTTGATGGCGTGGTAAATTATCCCACTTGTAACCGCCGATCGCTGCTAAGAGTACGGCATCACTATTACGACATTTTTCGAGGGTTTCTTTCGGTAGGGGTTCCCCTGTAGCATCGATGGCAACTCCACCGATAGGAGCTTCTTGAAATTCAAAGTTAAGGTTAAATTGGTTGCCAATAACTTTTAGGACATCTACCGCCACTGTCATAATTTCAGGGCCAATGCCGTCACCAGGGAGTAGAGTAATGCGGTAGTTCATAATGTTCTATGTTTTAATTTTCTACGAGTTAATTTGTGATTGAGCTAAATATTAACTATATATAGCAATCCTAAATAGGTCGTGACAAATCAAAAAGTAAATAAAAAAACTGAAACTCTTACCTGTTCCCAGTTAAGTGTTCCCTAAAAAGCAGTAAGATTTTTGACACGAATAAAATAGGATTGCTATAGCAATTTTTATTAGGGATAAAATAGAAATATTTGGTTTTTAAGGAACAGAAAATTAGAATAATAAGTCTTCTTTAAGAAAGGTTGATAAATGCTGGATTACAATTTGAGTAGAAATTCCCATATTTCTATAAAATATAGCAATCCTAAATAGGTCGTGACAAATCAAAAAGTAAATAAAAAAACTGAAACTCTTACCTGTTCCCAGTTAAGTGTTCCCTGTTTCCTAAAAAGCAGTAAGATTTTTGACACGAATAAAATAGGATTGCTATAGTTTTTTATAGCGTTTCCCAAGGTCGTGAGGTACAGTTATCTTTTTGTCTTTTTATTCCCTGTTCCCTGTTCCCAGAACCGGTGTTCCCTCAAGCCTAAAATTTTGTACCTCACGCTTTTTGGGAATTGCTATATCAAGATTATATGATATTATTTTTCTGGCAGATCTAGTGATTAATTTTCATTAATTTTGTTTCCATTCCTAGTAAGATTATTTTAAAATTATTATATATATTTTGGCTGTAATAATTTTTTACTATCTAGTGTTTGTGTTTTCAAATGATTCGTAAAGTTCTAGGGTCTTGAAAGACTTGCTAAATATGGATATTGAGTTTACATCTTAAATAAAGATGCTATATATGAAATCTAAGTTCAGTTGAAGACTACAAATTTTATTTTCAGTTATTAATCTCACTTAAATTAGACAGAGTATAACATAAAATATCCAGTCAAATTTAATTAATTTAAAATGAATAAACCATTATTTCTGCTGAATAAATTGATGATAATTCTGGCACTGCCTATTATTTTAGTTAGCCTGGTTGGTTTTAATAATAAAACTCAGGCTCAAACTGAAGAAAAGCGTGCTGCTTGTGTCTTAGTTGATTTTGATGGTCGAATTAGGGCTTCAGGACCTTGCGATGTTAAAATAACTAAAAGTAATACTGGTGTAGAATTTGATATTGAATGGGATGGTTCTATAAGAACTCAGTTCTCTATGAGAGAATTTCCTACTGATGGAACTTATAGCGTAGAAATTAGCAATGGAGGAAGAGCTAGTATGAAAGTTGAGAAAGAAGGTTCAGTATTTATTTTGAGAAGCAGCAGTGGTTTTAGAGGCAGAGTAATATTTCCAGAAAATAGCAATTAGACAAAATAAATTGATTAGGTATCAGCAAAATTTTTCTAGGCTTAAGTTTTTACTTATTTTATTATTTATCTACTAATCTTGAACTATTATCTTGTGATTAACAATGAATATTAAGCTACAATTTTCAACTATCATCTCTCTAGTTTTTCTTTTTTTCTTGGGTGTAAAAATTTTCTCTACTAATACATCCCATGCTGCATATAAATCACAAATATCAAATCAAATTTTAACTGAACAAAATGATAAATTTTTATTAGTTGCTGCTGGTAGTTGTGAAGTATCAATGCCAAGTTCTTCTACAAATGAACGTCTTGTTCTGAATGTCCGAGAAGTACCTAATGGTAATATTGTTGGTACAGTTGATGATGGAGATACGGTAGAGTTAGAAACTACAGGTGGTATCGAAGGCTTATTTTGGGTAAAGATTATTGAGCCAGTTCCAGGATATGTTTGGACAGAATATCTGACAAATTGTAATTGAAGAAGTCAGCGGGAGCTGTTTGCGCAGCATTCCGCAGGAAAGGCACTTATGCTGTTTGCGCAGCATGACAAACGGAAAGGGAAAATTGCTGATCAAAATAATTGGGTTTAAAACCCCGCCTTTTAAGGCGAAATGTTTTTGGAGACTTGCTCAAATCCCCGTTACAAAAGTAACTTCTGTACGTCGCCAATCCGACGGTTCCTCCTATCTAACTTCTAACTTCTAACTTCTGACTTCATTAAGGGTAGTCTTCGACACGCCACTTAGTGTCTACAAACCCCAAACAATTTTCAGCACCTCCGTTGATGGTGAGGTATTAAACCCGCAAAAGAAGAGATAATTTTTTTGATCATAATTTGCCATAACCATAAATATATTAATAAATATCTGATTCAGCCAAGATCAACTTCTGGTTAAGCTGAGTTATTTTTATGGCTGAAATTTTTCCATTAACTAAGCTCCAACTAACCGTTGATTCATGTGATGACTACGTTGAAGTGCTTCATCAAGTAAGGAAACAAGTAAGGAAATTTTTAATCCTGGTAAAACAAGAGATTCTTGAATTTGTTTACTACCTCTATCTACTACAGAAAATGCAATAATTTTCACATTTTGTACATCAACGATCCAATATTCTCCCACTCCCATATTTTCATATAAAATACGTTTTTCTCCTTGATCATCAGAAAGTGAACTATTAGCAACTTCTATTACTAAGTCTGGTGGTGGATATTTTTCTAAGTCAATAATAGAGGTTTCAGGAGGAACGATATCGGTATTTTTCCCCAAATAATAAGAGGCATCTGGTTGAGCATCTTTTAATCCTACTTTTCTATAAGTGGAATTATCTATACCGTTAAAATCAATGCCTTTTAAAATTGAAAATATATTCACTACTAGCATTATTAATGCGTGGTCTCTACCGTGTTTATTACTAAGTGGACTCATTTCAATTCTATATTTTTGATTGTGATAGTAACACTTTGCTTTTTCGTTATCTAGATTTTCAATTACTTGTAAATATTTTGACCAAGTTGCAGTTACCCAAGTATCAGTTAAAATTTTTGTTTGTAAGTTACTCATTATTTATCTGCTTATTTCAACAAATTTATTTGTAAGCTGAGTTATGTTTATAGCAATTCTGAGTTGCATAAATGCGGTATGATTTTAATAGTTTTGTGGAGTGGGCATCTTGCCCGTTCCTGATCAGGACTTACGCAAAGACACTATATATAGTAGATAAAAACTATAGCACTATAACATATATAGCGTTTTTGTCGGAAAAGTGTGTAAATCCTAAATGTGGTATGATTTTAATAGTTTTGTGGAATGGGCATCTTGCCCGTTCCTGATCAGGACTTACGCAAAGACACTACATATAGTAGATAAAAACTATAGCACTATGACATATATAGCGTTTTTGTCGGAAAAGTGTGTAAGTCCTGTATATGTTTGAAATTGTTCCATTAAGCAAGTGCCATCTAAACATTAATTAATGCTTCTACTAAGTTCCAATGCTTGATTTAGTGGAGAAATTCTTAATTCTAGTAAAACTATAGTGTTTCTCAAGTTAATGAATTTTATGCCTCACTCAGACATGGAATTACTACAGAGATTTTCTCAATTTTTCCATTGATTTTCTATTCCCTATTCCCTACTCTCTACTTCCTACTCCTCAAATTCAACTTCTTCGTAAATATCCTGTAAAGATATTCCAGATTCAACAGAACTTAAATACAAAATATCTTCTGGATTACTAAATTCTGATAATAACCATTTTCCTTCTTCAGTCTTGCTAAATTGTTCTACATGATTCCTATATTGGTCAATCAAAATATATTCTTGAAAACTATTCATACTTCGGTAATACTCAAATTTTTTTCCTCGGTCATAGCTTTCTGTAGAATTTGATAATATTTCTACAATTATCAGAGGATTAATAATAGTATCTCGTCTATTTTCAGCATAGACTAATGGAGTATTAACAACCATTACATCTGGATAAGTATAAAGTTTAGATTCATCTATCCATAAACGTAAATCAGTCATAAATACTCGATATGGTTTACCTTTTAGTGCATATTTCAGCGCTGAACTAAAGTTGAGAGATATTAAATTGTGATTTGGCGTGCATCCAACTATTTGAATTATTTCCCCCTGACGATATTCACTTCTAAATTCTGCTGCTTCTTCCAGTTCTAAATACTCTTCAGTAGAGTAATATTTTTGCTCAGTTGCCAGCATAATTTTCTCCTTTCTTGTTTTTGAATTTTAATTGAATTATATCAACTTGATAAATGTTTGCTACAAATAGCTAGGCTATTTCTTAGGAGTCAGGAGTCGTATGGGAATGGCTTCAATACCAGTTTTTAGGTCGTAAATCCT
This sequence comes from Okeania sp. SIO2F5, assembly GCF_010692685.1. NCBI lineage: Bacteria > Bacillati > Cyanobacteriota > Cyanophyceae > Oscillatoriales > Microcoleaceae > Okeania > Okeania sp. SIO2F5. Next base: position 8,588 of record NZ_JAAHGU010000162.1, read on the forward strand.
CTTTTTATCTTGGTGCGCTACAAGGTGCGACTGGCATCGTCGCGGAGTCGCACCGCTCTCTTGGTCGAGGGATGGCGAGGGAACCCGCTCTTGACAGAGCCGCTCCGAAGATCGCCATCCCACCCTACGGGAAGCTACGCTAACGACCGCTTTGTCAAAGGGACATTTCCGGCAAAATCTTTTGGTCGCACTTATTATTCGTAACATTCTTTTTTCCAATTGGTATGATACCAAATTCAAAAAATATAGTTATATTATAATGACAGTAAAAGAGTCAAACCCCGCCTTTAAAAGCGGAGTTTAAATATATGCTATTTAAATGGATATAAAAATCAATCCACCCTCAAAGTAGATCAACAATTAGATAATTTAATAAACTACGTTAAATCAATTATGGAGTGGTATTTATTGAATGTAAAATCAGAGATTTATAATTTACATCTCCTGACTCCTGACTCCTGAATTCTATTCTAATAACTGCTTTAATTTTTGCTGATTCCAAAGTAATTGATATAATCCAGTTTGCTTTACTAATTCTGCATGATTTCCAATTTGTACAATTTTCCCTTTATCCATGACAAAAATTCTATTAGCAGTAGCAGCAGCAGACATTTGATGAGAGATAAAAATTACAGTTTTCTTTTGAGTTCCAGTTGATAAATTTTGTAAAATATGAGTTGCTGTCTGATTATCTACGCTGGAAAGTGCATCATCTAAAATTAATATTGGAGCATCAACTAATAAGGCTCTTGCTAATGCTGTTCTTTGTCTTTGTCCCCCTGATAAAGTAATCCCTCTTTCTCCAACTATAGTTTCATATTGTTGGGGAAAGTTGAGAATTTCTGCGTGAATTTGTGCTTGTTTAGCAGCAGTTTCTATTTCTATTTGTTCAGCTAATGGGTCGCCATAACGGATGTTATTTTTAATTGTTGTACTGAAGAGAAAACTTTCTTGGGGAACGTAGGCGATCGCCTGTCGTAAATCTGTTAATTTTAGTTGAGTTATGTCATAGCCATCTATAAATAGTTGGTCAATATTAATATCTAAAAGTCGAGGTAATGTATTGGCTAAAGTTGATTTTCCAGCACCAATAGATCCGACAATAGCTATAGTTTCTCCTGGTTGAATCAGAAAATTAATGTTGTCTAAAGCTGGTGTTTTACTACCCAGATAAGTATATGTTAATCCTTGGCTTTTTACCCAACCTTTTACTACTTTTGGAAAATCTAGAGGTGATTCATGGTCTTTAATTTTTGGTTCAACTGTGAGAATAGCTTCTATGCGGTCAATACTTACTTCCCCTCTTTGATAAGCAGTAATGGTAAAACCTAGTAATGCGGTGGGAAAAACTAAACGCTCAACATAAAGAATTAAAGCTACAAAATTACCAACTGTTAATTCACCATTTTCTAGGTAGATCGATCCATTCATTAGCAATATTAATAAGCTTGAACTTGCTAAACTAACTAATATAGGAAAAAGAATATTACGAGTTTTAGCCAACTCTAAATTTGCCTCTAAAAGTCGCTGATTATAATCACTAAAACCTTGTCGCTCATTTTCTTCTTGAGCATAAATTTTGATAAGAGAAATACCATTCATATCCTCTTGAATCAAATCGCTCATATTAGAAAGTTCTTCTTGTACAGCTAATTGTTGACTCTGCAATTTATTACTAAATATTTTCACCAGTATTAGCATGATAGGATAAACAGAAACTGCTAATAAAGTTAACCGCACATTAATAGAAAGCATAACTGGCATAGTTAAACCATAAGCAAAAATTGTATTGCTAATACTTAATACTGCAAAACCTAATAGTCTACGGATATTATCAACATCACTTGTGGCGCGGTTGATTAAATCTCCTATTGTATTATTACTAAAGTAGGATGGTTCTAATTTTAAGAGTCGATTAAAAATCTTTTGTTTGAGGTCAAATTCTACCTGTCTCCCTACTCCAAATATGAGTATGCGCGATACTATTCTAATTACCCACATAATGGAGGCAAAAATTATAATTGCTACTACATAGTATAAAAATTCATCAATTTTGGTTGCTACTTTTAAATCATCTATTGCTTGACTAATTAATTTGGGAATATAAATTCCTAAACTATTGACTATTAGTAGAGAAAAAACTCCTAATGATGACTTTTTCCAGTGGGGACCTAAGTAGGAGGCTAATTTTTTAAGTCTTAGTCGGGAAGATTGAGGCATAGTCGTGATTTTAGATTTTAGATAATGTTATGATTGTAGATATAGTAGAAGGAAAAAGGCGTTTAGTTATCTATCAGAGGAGGAAAAATCAGGCTATGTCTGAGTTTTAAGCTTTTGATCTGTCCTAACCTTTCCTTCCACTGGTATAGTTTAAAGATACAAAAAAAATTAAATTAAAAATCAATGAAAAAAATGTTAGTTCTTGTTAAAAATGAACTGTATCAATTGAAGAAGAAAAGAGGTAGATGGGGATACTAAAAAGTTGCAGTTCCGCGTTTACAAACTCCAACCAATTGGAGACACCGAGGGTGAATTGTGAGGTATTAAATCTATAAAGGAAAAGATAAATATATGACTCCTAAATAATTTTGTCTGAAATTAAACTCAAAATATTACTAAAATTATCTTAAATCTTAACCATAATATTTGCCACAATAGGAATAACAGATATGGGCAAGCAATTTTCTCTTTCATTTGATGTAAAAGACGATAACACTATCGAAACTGAATCTATTAAAGTCAAACTCGAATCTCCCAAAAAGAAACCGCCAAAAGCACCTCCCGGAGAAGATTTTGTGAGAATATTATTATTTATATTTTTAGGTGTTTGGTTGATTGTTACTTTTTTAGTGCCAGGTGGTAAAAAAAGCATAAATCAGCAGCCATCTACTCCTGCTTCTACTGCTTCTCCTTCTAATTCACAGAACAATCCAACAACTACATCCTCTAGTAATTATGACCCATTAGAAATAATATCTTTTGAAGAAGATTAAGGTAAATTCGCTACTGATTATTTAGTGAATTTTTTTAAATAAATTATCATCAAAATCATTATTAAACATAATAAAAATGCCCCTCTGCTATTCAAAATTTTTGAGGGGCATAAATTTAGATTTTGTATAGTGTTTCACACAGTTCCTGCAATTTGTAAATATACCAACACACACTGCTATAAATTTTGTTTGAGCAACAACAATGCGTAAGCATTCAGTAGTCAGCTATTAGTGCTTCAGCAATTAATTTTGGGGAAGGTAAAAGCAACCTTTGAAATTGAGGAAAGAATAAAAAGTTACTGCCATGGGTTCCCTTGTCAAACCTGAGAAGTAATTATTTATTACTAATTGCTGTTTGCGTAGCATCCCGCAGGGAAGCGCTGACTGCTAATAGCTGTTTGGGCAGCATTCCGCAGGAAATGCTTACAACAATATAATTAGATGAAAATACTTCCTCAAAAACCAGGAGCTAACCAACCGCGTAAGAAATAGTAAAATAAAGCTAAATATTCTTCCCAAACTTCTGTAGTTAGTAAAAGTGCTTGGGCATTGGGTAGAAAATCTGCTAGTACAAAACGATAGGAAGAATCTTCATAAGGATTTACAGTATTAAAATCTGTTGGAGCTGGAATAACCCTCATCCCTATATCAGTAAAAGTTAAACTAGCACGACGAATATTAACAGCAGAAGTAACAAGAATAACTGTAGGGTCTAAACCTCTTCCATCCAAAATATCCCTTGTTTCAATTGCACTTTCATAGACAGTCCTTCCATCTGGTTCTAGAATAATAGCCCGTCTTGGAACACCTAATTCAATTAAAATTTTCTTGATATCTACAGCTTCAACTGTACTATTATCATCTCCAATTCTCGGACCAGCACTTACTATAATATAGGGAGCTAAACCTTTCTTATATAGTTGAGATGCGTAAATAATTCGCTCTGCTGTTTTAGTAAGCTGAATTTGTATTCTGTCTGGTATTACAGGTTGAGTTGTTCCCTGACCTAATAATACAATTGCATCTGCTTTTTCGTCACAACAAGCTGATACAGAAACAAGTTCTATAGCATCTTCTTCTGCTTGTTGAGCTGCCCATACAGCAAATACTGGCGAGCTAGAAATTATCAGAACTATTAAAGCTGTAATAATCAGAGTTGGAGCTGGACTTTTTATCCCCCCGCCTGATATGAGAGTAGTGGCATAGATCAAAAGTATAATCGAAAAACCAAGTGGTTTAAAAGCAAAAGCTAGAAACCTAAAAACAGCAGCTCCTACTGGACTATCTGGTGCATAAAATGCCAGTATTAACAGAATAATTGAAAATACTAACAACAACTTAGATATCAAGTTTTTCTTATCACCACCGGTACTATCCCAGAGTGACTTAATTATACAAATTAACAGTATTAAGAATACTATTCTTGTTAAAATTATCAGCATAATTTTTTGATTTTTGTCCTTAAAAAAATTAGATTGTTTGCTTAATTAGATAACTTGATTCATGCAGGCTTTCTCATAACATAAAAAATAAGGTGTTGCTGAATGATTGTATAATTTTTATTGCTCACTAATTAGTAGTTAGTAGTCATTATTTAAAAAAGAAACTCTCTTTTTACTTACTATTAATACCTACTCACTCATCAGTTTCATACCTTACTTCAGCGAAGCCAAAAATAAAAATCAACTTATTTTATCGGTACTTAAGTTGAGCGTTAATTGCTTCCGTCACTGCTTGGATTACTTTAACACGAGCATAATGTTTATCATCACCCCCAATTAAAATCCAAGGTGCAGTTGGCGTACTTGTAAGCTGAATCATTTGATTAACAGCTACTTCATAAACTTCCCACTTTTCTCGATTGCGCCAATCTTCCTCTGTAAGCTTATACTGCTTAAATGGGTCATTTTGCCGTTCAGTAAATCGCCTTAATTGTTCCTCCTGACTAATATGTAACCAAAACTTGACCAAAACATAACCTGCGCTGGTCAATTGTCCCTCAAACTCATTAATTTCCTGATATGCACGTTGCCATTCTGACTCTGTAGCAAATCTTTCCACCCGCTCCACCAAAACTCGACCATACCAACTGCGGTCAAAAATACCAATATTTCCTGCTTCTGGCAACTGTTTCCAAAACCGCCAGAGATAATGATAGGCTTTTTCTGACTCTGTTGGTGCAGCAAAAGCATTAACTACATAGCTGCGGGGGTCTAAGTTATCCGTTAATCTTTTAATTGCCCCACCCTTACCCGCAGCATCCCAACCCTCAAATATTACCAGCACAGGGATTTGATGTTTGTAAATTTCCAATTGCAGTTTATTCAAAAGCGCTTGCTGCTGCCGTAGAGATTTTTTATACTGCTTTGGAGATAAGCTTTGGGTCAAATCTACTTCAGCTAAAAAATCTGGTTCCTTTGATTTGAGTTGTTCTTGAAGAGGATTTTTGAGTGGTACAGCCTGAATATGCAGTCCATCCAAAGCTTGACTCAAAGTTGAGGCCATTTCTGTCAGTACTTTGACTCTTGCCCAACGTTGACAATTTCCTTCTACCAATGTCCAGGGAGCAAATTCTGTGTTGGTATGAATCAGCATTTCCTCAGCAAAAGCAGTATATTGTTTATAATTTTTTGCTTGTTGCCAGTCTTCACTTCTGACACGCCAAGCTTTTAAAGAATCAGCCGCAGTTTTTTTTAAACGCTTCTTCAATTCTTTTTTGCTCAGATGTATCCAGAATTTAGCGATCGCCACGCCATCATCGACCATCTGACGTTCAAAAGCATTAATTTGTCCTAATCTGATGGGAATTTCTGGTTCTGAAACTCTTTTAAATAATCGCTCTTCCAGGACATGAGTGTACCAGCTATGATAGAAAAATCCAATTTGTCCCGCTCTAGGAAGTCTTTGCCAAAACCTCCACATAAAAGGATATTGTCGTTCTTGTGCTGTAGCAGGCCAAATTGGATGAACCACAAATCCTCGTGGGTCCATATTTCCCACTATTTGTTTAACTAGAGCACCTTTACCAGCAGCGGCCCAACCTTCTAAAACTATCAGCACAGGTAATTTTTTTTGCCAGCAAGCTCTCTGTAGCGATCGTAACTGTCGCATCAGTGCTTCTAGCTGTGTATTATAGGCATCTTTGTTGAGAAAAAGGCTTAGGTCTAGGGTTTCTAACATACATCTTAAAATTGTAGATAGTGGGGAATTTGTGTATATTTAAAATTCATTCATTTAGTTTTGACTTTTAAAATATATTGTGATGTGCAAATTTTATAAACAAAACTTATAACTTAGTTAAACAACACTATCCTTAACACCCCTTTACAAAACGAAATAAACTAGCTATATTATTAATAACGGGGCAGGAAAATAAATAAACACCTGCACCACCGTACCTCGAAAATTTCATACATACATAACAGCAATCATACATTATGACAACTACCTTACAACAGCGTGAAAACGCCAACGTATGGGAAAAGTTCTGTAGCTGGATCACCAGCACAGACAATCGTTTATACATCGGTTGGTTCGGTGTATTAATGATCCCCACCCTTCTCA
>NZ_JAAHGU010000163.1:0-15088 GCF_010692685.1 Okeania sp. SIO2F5
ATTCATACAATGTTCCATACTCAACGTGATGATTCAAAATGGTAAACCCCAGAGCTACAAAGTAGAAATCTAGTTAACTTCCAACTAAGGGAGTTTTTGGCGATCGCTACTTTCATGCAACAAAGCCTTGCCTAATTGTTAATTGCTGAAGACATCCGATTTTGAATTTTATCCCACCGAAAATTATCGACTTTTCCTGGTTGAGCAAAGAAATATTCCTCTAAATATGGTTCAATTTCCATTTGCCAAATATCTTGTATTTCCTCTGCAATATTTTCTCGCAGAAAGAAAGAAACACCGACTTGATAATTAGGGTCGTTTATTTCTTTGTTAACTTCTTCTAAGACTTGAATTAACCCTTCCACTGAAAAATTTGTTTCTATTTCTTTGTGATATTGACGCAATATTTCATAGTTAGGAGAGAGGTTGATGAAAGCAAAGCGACGACGGAGTGCATGATCTACTAAAGCAATGGAGCGATCGGCAGTATTCATCGTGCCAATAATGCGAACATTTTCGGGAATGCTGAATAACTCTCCACTACTAGCAAGGGAAATTTTGGCGTCGCGGTATTCCAGGAGATACATAAGTTCGCCGAAAACTTGGGAAAGGTTAGCGCGGTTAATTTCATCAATAATGAGTACACAAGTATCTTGACAGAGTGCTGCTTTTTGACAAAATTTCAGGAAGCGACCGGGAACAACAGGGTAGGTGAGTTTTCCATCTTCGCTTTGCGGTCGAATACCTTGAATAAAGTCTTCGTAGGTGTAAGCAGGATGAAATTGGATGAGTTCCCAGAAACCGTCACCTCCAGCAATTAAATGTTGAGCGAGTTTTTGAGCGAGGAAAGTTTTGCCGATACCAGGTGGACCTTGGAAAATGGCTTGTTTTTTGCGGTTGATAGCGCGTATCCATTGGGTAAGTTGTGTTTCTGGGAAGTTAGTTTCTTGGGAGCATTGAGATAGGGGATATCTTATACCAGTTACACTTAGGTACTCATATATTAGTGGCATTGGATCATCGTATTTTGCTAGTAAAACTAAAGGAAACAGTTTCTTAAGTATTGATACTATATCTTTGCTCAATTCAAAGAAAGAAAAATCTTTGTTACTGGTGTCTAATAGGCTAATTTCTGCTGTTACAACAATATCTTGTAGATGATATTCTTTGTTTTGAATATCTCTGCTCCATTCCTCCATTGTTAATTTACTACTTCTACAACGATCATAATCTAAGGTGCTATAAGCAAATTCTAAAGGATACTGTTCTGTAAGCACTTTTAAAATAGAGTTAATTTCTGGATGATTTTGATAAATATTGTTTTGAAAACGTATCCAATCTTGTCTGTAAGTGTCATGATTAGATGATATCCAATCTTGTCTGTAAGTCAGATGGGTATATGACATCCAAAACCCTATTTGTAAATACCAATGTCCTGCATAACCCACAAATAAGAAACCTGCTTGTGTGTTAAATAATAGTCCTCTACCGTTTATAGATAATGTAGTAGGAAAATTTGTGAAGTCAACAGATATGATATATTTAGTAATATATTCTGATAATTGTTTAAAAATAGGTTCCTGTAAACGTTGTAAAAACTCATCTGCAATTTCTGGTCTTAAGGTCTCTTCATATAACCAGGGATCGTCTGAGGGTTGATCGAAAAAAAATTTCCTTACTTCTGTCTCTGAAAGCTCTGATAGGAAGTTAGAAAACTTTGAATAAAAATCTTTATTAAACATATTACTATTTTGTCGGCTTTTCTATGCTTGACATATTTTAGTTAATTTATAAGGCATTGTAAACTAACTCTGGAAACAATTCACTAGCTTTAAAACAGAGTAATCTTAAATTGTTAACACAATAAATCAATCAAATTAGGTTAAAATTTAGTTATGAGGAAATTTAAACAAGATAAATTTGAACAATAATTAAATAGCCATGAGTCAAACTTTATATTTAGAAACAAGTGTTATTGGTTATTTAACCGCCAGACCAAGCCAAAATCTAATTATTGCTGCTAATATGGCAGTAACCAGAGAATGGTGGGATACTCGCCGAAGCAATTTTGAAATATATGTCTCTCAAGTAGTCTTGGATGAGGCAGCTAGAGGCGACCCAGAAATGGCTCAAAATAGAATAGAGATGATTAAAGACTTTCCCTCTCTCATTTCTAATGAAACTGTAAAAGACTTAGCTCGACAGTTTCTCCAACAAACCAATCTTCCCACCAAAGCTAGTGATGATACCTTCCATATTGCTCTAGCAACTGTTTATGGTTTAGACTATCTTTTAACATGAAATTGTCGTCATATTGCTAACCCTAATATTCAGAGAAAATTATCTGAAATTAGCACTAACTTTGGCTATGAATTACCAATACTTTGTACACCTTATCAATTAAGAGGAAAAAACTATGATGTTACCTGATGAAATTTTAGAAGAAATTTACACAATACGAGAAGAACACGCCAAAGCTTTTAACTACGATCCGGAATTAATATTCGCTGACTGGTTGGAAAAACGAGAGCAATTCGAGAAAGAATGGAAAGGAAAAATAATTAAAACTCCTTTGAAAAAAAGAAAAGAAAGTTTTTCTCAAGAGCAGATATAATTGTCAAATAAAGTAGGGATGTTTCATGAAAAATTCCTACAGGGTTATTATTTTTTTTACCAAAAAATAAGGTATAAAGCCTCCCTTTTTAAGGGGATGAAAAAAGTAAGCTTCCGTATTTTAAGCCTCTGCGTTCAGCCAGAGGTACTGATAACTAATAACTGATAACTGAAATGGCGAGGTTTATTCTTCATTTATTATACTAAAAAAATAATTGTTTAATAATAATTAAAAATTCACTTAAAAAATGAGTAAATTAATAGCTTTTGGATGGTATGGAGGAAAATTTAATCATCTTGATTGGTTACTGCCACTGTTGCCAGAAACGCAACATTACTGTGAACCTTTTGGTGGTTCAGCAGCAGTTTTATTGAATAGAAAACCCTCTACTGTAGAAACCTATAACGATCTAGATGGAGAAGTTGTTAACTTTTTTAGAATGTTACGAGACTCTCAAGAAGAACTAATTAAAACGATCGCTCTTACTCCTTTTTCTAGAGAAGAATTTAAAATAGCGCTGACACCACCTACAGAACAAATTTCTGATTTAGAACGTGCCCGCCGTTTTTTTGTCCGAGCAAGACAAGTCAGAACGGGATTAGCTCAAACAGCGAGTTTAGGAAGGTGGGCACATTGTAAGCTAACAACCAGAGCAGGAATGGCAGGTGCTGTTTCCCGTTGGTTAGGTAGTATAGAGGGATTATCGGAAATTGTGCAAAGGTTATTGCGGGTGCAAATTGAAAATTCTCCAGCTATTGAAGTTATTAAACGTTTCGATAGTAAAGAAACACTTTTTTATTGCGATCCACCCTATCCCCACGACTCGCGGACGGATACAAAAGCTTACGGGTATGAAATGACAGATGAGGAACACAAAAAATTAGCTGAAGTGTTGCATAGTGTTCAAGGTAAAGTGGCGATTTCTGGATATCATTGTCAATTATTTGATACCCTTTATCAAGACTGGTATTGTATTGATGCTCCAGCAAAAAAAGCTCATTCGACTAACACTCGTACCGATGGAAAAAAGCAAAACCGGGTTGAAGTGTTGTGGGTAAATTATCAAATATCAGAACAGGAGATTAAATGTCAGAACCACAAGAAATCCTGGAAACAATCTATCGACGGGCAACAACTAACAAAGTAGGGACGCTCCATGGAACGTTCCTACAGGGTTATCATTTTTTTAACGTGGTTCATTGACCTGAAAACTGCTGTACGCTCTAGAAACAGGAGCAAAATACAACACCATAAACTTTTCTGGTTGCAAACCCAATAATTCATAAGTGCGCCCACTAGGGTCGCAAAACTCAACTTCAAATGCTTTCCCACCAGCCAGAATTTCTACTATTGTACCTACCTGTCCGCGATATAAATTTACTTCTGGTAAGTCTTCTGTAAGAGCTACTACATCTAATAATTTGATTGTCTCATTCATATTTTCACCTTCAATAATTATAGAGGATAACAAGTTGTTAACCTTTGTATATCTGAATCATGCTCAATAATCCACCCACTACGAACTGTGGCACTTTTATTATTCTATTCAAGCACAAAGTCTAGAGTATAGCGTTGTCCATATCCATCTATGCGTCCTGGTTGGGCATCATAAATATCAACAACTTCAAGAAGAATATTACGCAGTGCTTCCCCATCATTAGCAGTCATGCCAAGAATAGATTCAAACAACCGTGCTTTGTGCCTACCCCCAGAATGCTCTGGAGAGAGGCAATAATCGCGCAACTTCCGAATATCAACTTTTGCAAGCTTTGAATTAGGAATTTTCATATTTATAGATAATCAGAAGTACACTTTATACTTTTTTTCAAGTAAACTCCATTGATAAATAAATAATTATACCAATTTATTTTCAGAATATCATAAATAGTTTCGCTCCTTATAGAACCCATTTGGGATCTTTTCTTGAAATACAAAGCCTTCAGGAAAACCGTTTTAAGGAGCTTAACAACTATAAGGGTTCAGGAGACCGAAAAATTACGAAAAATGACTGCCAGAATCATAAAACCAAGATGGCTATTGGACTTATAACTTGTTAACCTGTTCCCTATTCCCTAAAAATTGGCAAGATTTTTGTCACAAATAAAATAGGATTGCTATAGTGGGTTTAAAGCCATTTTCGGTATAAAAAATCCCAAAGTACAGATAAGATATAATCATTTGAATAGTAATTTTAGCTTATGAGTAACTTGCACAATTCTTTAATTTTCCCTCAGCAGCAGCTAACAACATCTAATCACCAATTGCTTACTTTGATTGTTGCAAGCACTTCAGATGAACTTGAACAGGTGAACAATCTCTGGCATGAAGTGTATGTTGACGAATTGGGGTGGCTGCCGCCCCAAGAAGAATCTTTACTTCACGACTCATATCACCCTCATTCAGTCTATTTATTAGCAAGAGTTGACAATAAAGCAGTTGCTACAATGCGATTAGTATTTGACTCAGTAGCTGGTCTCCCACTTGAGCAGTCCTTTCGCCTCGGCCCTATCAAAAAATCCACTCCAAGAGCAATTGAAGCTCAGCGGTTGATGGTATCTCCTGTTTTCAGGCAGCTTAGGAAGATTAAGGGGGCACCTTTTGGATTATGCCTCACTATGATCAAGGCTGGATTCCACTACTGCTTCATTCATCAGGTTTCTCATATATTCGTTGATGCTTTTGTTGATACTAAGACAACACCGCTAAAAATCTTCAAAGTAATTGGATTTGAAGAAATTGGCTGTCCGTTCATTGATACTAAATTATTATGTAGCCAGAGTAAAAGCATTGCAATGGTTATCGATCCTGTTCAACTTTTATCTCAGGGATATCGTAATCGCAGTTACTTGTTCAAATACCTTTTCGAGTTTGATACTAGCTTCAAATTTTACTAAACGTGAGTTCCACAAAGATTTTGTGGCCAACGGAGAACACCAGCTCCAGAAATGTTGAATGTCATAACAAAGCTTCAAACTCCAATTTAAACCAACCTTATCCAAGCTAATTTTCATCAAACCTTAAAATTCATTCAGAAGACAAATACCTCCACTCACTGAGGGTAAAAACATTTATTTTTGTGTAAAATGAATACCCAAACTAATATAATTACGCCTAATAGTTTTCTAGAGAGAGATGTACTCATCAAGTTATCTCAATTGCATCCCTTGACTTTAGTTTCTAGTATTTTGTTAGACTATGGACTAATTATTTTGACAGTTTTTTTATGCGAACACTTTTGGAACCTTGCCATCTATATATTTGCCGTAATCGTTATTGCTGGACGTCAATTCGGTATAGCCTCGATAGGACTTCACGAAGGAACTCATTGTCTAATTTCTAAAAATCGGCGTATTAATGATCTCATTGCAAAATCAATCTGTCTTTCACTTTATCTACCAGCAAGTATGGGATTTGATGACTATCGCGATTACCACTTTAAGCATCACCGTCATCTTAATACTGAGGAAGACCCAGAATTTAATAATCGACAGAATTTGTCAAAAATGCCTCAATTGAGAAAGGCTTTTAAATTGGCTTCAATGATAACAGGAGTCCCTTTTATCTTAATCTTAGCCCATTACATATTTAAACTTAAAAACTGGCAACAGACCACATTCAATGTTAGCTTCATTTCCATTACATTCGTGATGGTACTTGTTGGCTGTTACCTAAATTTTTATCCAGCTATTATCATTGCGATGTATTGGTTCGTTCCTCTAGCAACTTGGGGACTTTTTGTAAACAATATACGAAGTTTAGCTGAACATTATCCTGAGGGAGAGTTTGAGCATAGAGGAGAAGTTCCACTTGTTTTTCAAACAAGGGACGTTATCAATTCTTGGTTTGATCGACTGTTTGTTACAACACGTGGAGTAAATTACCACCTTTCTCATCATTTATTTCCTCAAGTTCCCTTCTACAATCTACCTCAACTACAAAGAGAATTGACAAAATCCGAAGTTTACCGTCAATATGCTCACATTAATACTAGTTATCATCAAGTAATCTGGGAACACTTGATAGGAAAATTAGTATCCCTCAATTGAGGGTAAACTGTTAAGTATTCAGATTGGCAGACCATTATCTCAGTAAAAGCAGTAGGGAGTAGGAAGTAGGTAATTCCCAGTTTTAATGTCGAACAGCTTAACACTTTTGCCGAAATATTAAACCCTATAAAATAGAACATTTGCTCTAACATAAGAATCAATTATAATTGGGAAAAATTAATGCCAAGTGAAGTCAAAAGAACTGCTGACAAAGATAACTTAATACAAGGGTATACACTTCAACCAATTCCTAGAGATAAAATTGACTGGGTCTATGGGATTGTACAGTCAACTTGGGGTATGCAATTAATTCCCTATGAGATTATCCTCCAAATTCATCAAGTTAATCCGAGTGCCTTTCAAGTTGTTGTGCGTCTCAATGGTCATGTAGAAAATCCTGAAATTTGTGCAATTATTAGCCTAATTCCTCTTACTTCTGAGTCTTCCGAACTTATGTTAAAAAAGAGTCTAACTGGTTTAAATTTAAAACCAGAACATGTTGCACCTGGTGACACTATTCAGTCCTCAGCCTATTTAGCTTTTGGGGGAGTCATCACAAAAAATATCCGCGATTATGGAGCATCTTTTGTTTATACAGCCAAACTGATGATGAACTACTCCTTAGTCTTCACTTTACCCATAACTAAAGAAGGGTTAAGTTTTGCTCAAAGAATGGGTTTTGTTCCTGTTGAGCCTAAGGAAGATTCTGATGTTGGGATTTTACATATCTGGTACAGGAATTTAATAGAATGAAGAGGTATCACCGCCTTTTTTTACTTCACATTTCTTTCACAGCCTCCAGTTATACGTCTATACAACTAAAATTTTGCTGATCGCTCTGAGATTTGCTTAATTTCCTCTGGTGAGTTCCAGCAATTGATATCATTATATAGAACCCATTGTTTTTTTCTTCTTAGGTAGTCGAAGGAAAAGTTAGGACAGATTAAAAACTTAAAACTCAGGCAACGCAATATTTTTCCTTCTTCCTTCTTTCTTCTTCCTTCTGCTATACAAACAAATAAGTCTAAAATTCTTAATATACTAACAGAAAAATCCAAAATCTAATGGTTGAACCAAAATCCTATAAAGACACCGTAAACTTGCCCCAAACTAAATTTAATATGAGGGCAAATTCAGTCACCCGCGAACCAGAACTACAAAAGTTTTGGGCAGAATCACAAATTTATGAACGCCTCTCCCAAACCAACCCAGGGGAAATATTTACCCTACATGATGGCCCGCCTTATGCCAATGGCAATCTACATATTGGCCATGCAATGAATAAAATTCTTAAAGATATTATTAACCGCTATCAAATTCTTCAAGGGCGAAAAGTGCGTTATGTTCCTGGTTGGGACTGCCACGGTTTACCTATTGAATTAAAAGTTATTCAAAATCTTAAATCAGCAGAAAGGGGAAAACTCACACCTATAGAATTACGTCAAAAAGCTAGAGACTTTGCTCTGGAAACTGTAGATAAACAACGGGAGTCATTCAAACGTTATGGAGTTTGGGGAGACTGGGAAGATCCTTACATGACTCTGACTCCAGAATATGAAGCTGCTCAAATTGGGGTATTTGGCAAAATGGTTTTGAAAGGCTACATTTATCGTGGTCTTAAACCTGTACATTGGAGTCCGAGTTCTAGGACTGCTCTTGCAGAAGCTGAATTAGAATATCCTGAAGGTCACACATCTCAAAGTATCTATGCTGCTTTTAAAATTACGAAACTAGCAAAAGCGGTTGAAAAGTCTCTCAAACCTTATCTGGAAAAACTTTGGGTTGCCATCTGGACGACAACACCTTGGACTATTCCTGGTAATTTGGCAGTCAGTGTTAACCCAGACCTGAATTATGCTGTGGTTAAACCCGATGCTGACTATGTAATGGGAGAAGATAAATTATTTATAGTTGCAGCAGAAGCAGTGGAGCGTTTATCGGCAACTTTGGGTACAAGTTTAACTCCTGTAGTAACAGTAAAAGGTCAAGACTTGGAAAACTGTACTTACCAACATCCACTGTTTAACCGGGAAAGTAATATTGTTATTGGTGGGGACTACGTTACTACCGACTCAGGTACGGGTTTAGTTCACACTGCTCCTGGTCATGGTCAGGAAGACTATATTGTAGGGCAACGCTATAGTTTACCAATTTTGTCTCCTGTTGATGGTAATGGGAAATTTACTGCTGAAGCAGGCGAGTTTTCTGGGTTGAATGTATTAAAAGAGGGAAATATTGCCGTCATTGAAGCACTGCAAAATGCTAATTCTCTGCTGAAAGAGGAACCCTACGAACATAAATATCCCTATGACTGGCGCACTAAAAAACCAACTATTTTCCGAGCAACTGAACAATGGTTTGCTTCTGTAGAGGGTTTCCGCGATGAAGCACTCAAGGCGATCGCTGATGTGCAGTGGATACCTGCTCAAGGAGAAAACCGTATTACTCCTATGGTGAGCGATCGCTCTGACTGGTGTATTTCTAGACAAAGGAGTTGGGGGGTTCCTATTCCGGTATTTTATGAGGAAAAGACTGGGGAACCTTTGCTGACTGAGGAGACGATCGCTCATGTGCAAAAAATTGTTGCGGAAAAAGGTTCTGATGCTTGGTGGGAAATGTCGGTGGAGGAACTTTTACCAGAAAAATATCGCCCAGATGCTGATAAATACCAGAAAGGTACAGATACGATGGATGTCTGGTTTGACTCTGGTTCATCTTGGGCGGCAGTTGCTCAACAAAGGGATGGGTTAAAGTATCCAGTTGATATCTATTTGGAGGGTTCCGACCAACATCGCGGTTGGTTTCAGTCAAGTTTGCTGACCAGTATTGCTACTAATGGTGTTGCACCATATAAAACTGTTTTGACTCACGGTTTTGTGTTGGATGAGAATGGTCGCAAGATGAGTAAGTCTCTGGGGAATGTGGTAGACCCGTCAATAGTTATCGAAGGTGGCAAAAATCAAAAACAAGAACCTCCTTATGGTGCAGATATTTTGCGTTTGTGGGTTTCCTCTGTTGACTATTCTTCCGATGTACCCCTGGGTAAAAATATTCTCAAGCAAATAGCGGATATTTACCGCAAAATTAGAAACACAGCACGATTTTTATTGGGGAATATCCATGATTTTGACCCGGAAAAAGATGCTGTTGCTTATGAAGAAATGCCAGAGTTAGACCGTTATATGTTGCACCGGATGACAGAGGTATTTGCAGAAGTAAAGGATGGTTTTGAGAAGTTTCAGTATTTCCGCTTTTTCCAAACAATTCAAAATTTCTGTGTGGTTGACTTATCTAACTTTTATTTAGATATTGCCAAAGACAGACTTTATATCAGCGCCACTGATGCTTACAGACGGCGCAGTTGTCAGACAGTCTTAGCTATAGCTGTAGAAAATTTAGCTAAAGCGATCGCTCCTGTTTTACCTCACATGGCAGAAGATATTTGGCAAAACCTTCCTTATCCGACTCCTTACAAATCTGTATTTGAGTCTGGGTGGGTGAAAATGGAGTCAAAATGGCATAACCCAGAGTTGGCTAAATTATGGCAAGAACTGCGAAAAACTCGTACTGAAGTGAATAAAGTTTTGGAAAAAGCACGGGCAGAAAAAGCGATCGGTGCGCCTCTAGAAGCAAAGGTATTATTGTATGTAAAAGAACCTGAATTACAGGAGCAAATACAAGGTTTTAACCCTATTGCTAAAGCAGAAAAAAATCAGTCAGAATTTATCGAAGCAAAAATCGAAACTGAACCAGAAAAAGCAGAAAATACAACTCCTAATAACTTACCAGAAACTCCTGCGAATTTTGCTCAAACCAATGATTTTATCTCAGAAGTTCCTGATACTTTGAGTAAAATATTTAGTGGTTATCAAAAAGTTTTAGGAGCAGTATTTTTTGCCATTATATTACTGTTGTTAATCCGAGTAACATTAACAGTAGTAACAACAATTCACCAACTACCTGTAGTAAGTTCCATCATGGAATTAGTTGGAATTATCTGCACAATTCGCTTTGTGACTGGCGACTTATTATTTGCTAAAAATCGGCAAAAGTTGTCTGAAAAAATCAAATCGGCCACAGAAGATATATTTGGCAAAGATGCTTTATTACCCAAACAGAAAAAATCAACAGATAATACAGTTAAACAGTCAGCAATTTTAGTTTCACCAGAAGGAGCTTATGTTCCTCCCAAAAAAGTAGATTCGACCCCTGTTCCACAAGTAGTAGAAACAGAAACTTTACCCAAGCAACCTAATAATATTAAAGCCAAAATAGCTGGTAATGAAGTTGATGAGTTACGTTATCTGTTTATTACTTCTCAGGTAGAATTATTGGAGTTTCCAGAAGCTTTAAGTAGCCTTGAATATAAATCTATTTCAGACTCTTTAGAAATAGGAGTAGTCAAAGCTGATGGTAAGAAATGCGACCGCTGTTGGAATTATTCTACTGATGTCGGTTTTTCTTCAGAACACCCCACTCTTTGTAAACGTTGTGTTGCTGCTTTAGCAGGAGAATTTTAACAAAAAGCAATCAGCAGTCAGCTATCAGCTATCAGCTATTAGTAAGGTGCGTTACATTTCATTAACGCACCGTCTATACTAAATAGGGCTTGCTGATTAAATGTAAAAGCACTGACAGATATTGGTTTCAGCCTTTTTTGCCTTTAAAAAGTGCAAGGTTTTCGGTCGCTCAAGCTCAAAAAGCTAGTATTTTGGGATGATTATGGCAGAAAAATCTTGGGACAATATACCCGACTACTTCCTCTATAATTTCCATTTCTCCTGTCTTCCCCTCCTGTGAGGGGTTAGGGGTGGGTTGTCTCCTGTCTCCTGTCTCCTACCCCGACCAAAAGACTTTCCATAAGCAAACCCTAAATAAAATCCTATAATTTAAACAATAGCAAAATCAGTTAACTTACGAGTTTCAGGATCGTGGAAAGCTAAAACAATATCTTCTTTCGGTACATTTTCCCTTAATAACTCATTAGCAATACCTTCCTCCGTCCAATCTTCCTCAATATAAATCTTCTCATTTTTAATCCGAATATGAACTTGAATATTTCTAATTTTTTTCTTTCCTTCCCAACCCATAAACAGCCAAAAATATTGATCGTGTATCTCATCAAAAACAAGACAACTTTCTCGGTCTAAATTGCTTGAACCTAAAACCCATTCGTGATATTCAGTTAATATCTTTTTAATATAATTACGATATTTTTCTAATTTATCCATTTGGTGATTTCCTCCCGATCAATATCAACAATAATCAAAAGTAATTGATTGATTTTAGTAATATCTTGAATTGAATCTCTTTGAAAAAAGTTTTCGTAAACACTGTCTTTAATTGCTAGGTAAATTTGATACTCTGGTTGAGTAAGATTGATTAAATTTCGATATAAAATATATTGTCCTAAAGCCATTTCAAAATCTCTCATGGGCGAGGGACTTAAAAAGCTTTTAATCTCGACAACAATTTTATCTCCTTTTTTTTGAGCAGCAATAGGTTTTTCTACTGCTAAATCAGCAAATAATTCAGCATCTTTGTATTTGATTAAATAAGGGTCTGCTAAAATTATCCAACCATCTTTAATTAAAGCATTTTTGACAGCTTGATGATAAGTATCTTTTGCTGGCATTATTTCCTTCCTTCTTCCTTCTTCCTTCTTCAAAAAGGCAAAAACATTTCTGTAACAGATAAAGAAACTGATGGAAAACTCAAGGGATTAATTATATCACTATGGGACAAAACAGCTTCAGACTGATAACCTTGTGAGGTAGGATGACGATATATATAAACTTGGCGTTGAACCACATCTAATACCCAATATTCAGGAATATTTGCTCCAGCATAGATAAGTGCTTTTTCTTGCCGATCTATTCTCAAGGTAGTGTCGGAAATTTCAATTAAAAAGAATATTTCCTCCGCACTAGGGTGGCGAACGCCATAATCTTTCATATCTATACGAACTACTGCAATATCCGGTTCGGGTTCAGAAGTTGATAATGTAACCGGTAACTGCATCCTGATATAAGCTTGCTGACTTAATTGAGATTTCAAATAATCTGATGTCCCCTGAGTCGTTGCAGCATGAGGGGCACGTTGGGAATACATTTCAACAATACTGCCTTCTAATAGTTTAACGTGGGATTCTGGTGTCAGAATACCACAATCTATCATTTTATGATATTCTGCTACTGTCCATAAATGAATTTTGCTTGTTGTCATAGCTTACTCCCTTACCGCTAGAAGATTACCTATAATATAGAGTAAATATTTTTTGCTTGTTCTCCATCTCCCCATCTCCCCATCTCCCCATCTCCCTATCTCCCCACTCCCTCACTCCCCATCGCCTATCAAAATCAAAGGCGACCAATAAAATGGACTCACATACTCCCTAACATAACTTAACTTTGCCTGACGTAACGCCTCCACCTTTGTCATTCCTTGTTGCAAATTCTCATAAAATTTCACCATAATATCCTTCGTTGTCTCATCCTCCGCATTCCATAAACTCGCAATCACAGCATCCGCACCCGCACGTTCAAATAAATAGGCAATTCCCGCTATTTCTTCACCGTTGGAGTCTGCTTTCATGGCAGTTTGGCAAGCACTCAAAACAATTAGATCCGTATTTTCTAATCCTAAAAGTGCAGCATCTCTGATATGAAAAGTTTCATCGTTGGCAAACAAAATAGTATTTGCCTCTAAACCCACACTAGGGCAACCATCTTTTAGTTTCACTACGGCAATAATAGGTAATGAAACTGGAATAGGTTTTGCTTTTTCAGTTTTAGTTTCAGTTGCCACAAGTAGCTTAGGGTTAGCGATCGTCTGTTTGATGTTTCCTACCACTACTGTCAGACAAACTACCAGAAAAATAATTGTAATTTGAGTTATCTTCATAGTTAGTACCGGATAGAAATATTAATTACTGCTATAGCATTTCTTTGTTTAATTAGATAGATTTACAATCCCCCTAAATCCCCCTTTTTAAACAGGACTTTGAAGACTCCCCCGCGCTTTTCAAGGGGGGCAGGGGGGTTCTAAAGCTGTGCCTGATAGACTAAAGAACTGCTATAAATATGTTTAACCACTATGTTAGTGAAATTTTCCGGAGATAGCCGATAAGGATTTTCACTCATTAGGATAAAATTATAAAAAATCAATAAAAAACAATAATTTATAGAAAATGTTTGGTAGAATCGCCAGTTTATTAACTGTATTAGGAGTCGGCTTATATTTCACAGGTTGGATTTATCGTTGGGCTTATTTCAGTTATTTTCAACTAGAGGTAACTACTCTAGATTTACCTGTAGAATCATTTTTAATTGCACCAATACAAGTATTTTTTGGTAACTTATCCGGTGGAGATTTTTCAACTTTTTTTCGTACTATAGGAATAGCGATCGCTTCTTTAATTATCGTTCCAAATATTTTCCATCTGATTAAAATTTTCACCCAAAAATTAGATAAATTCCTTAATAAATGGCGTTTAAAATTATTGAAATGGATCTTAAAGACTAAACGCCCTAAAATAACCCGTTATCTTCAATCATTTCTTTATTTTCAAGAAATTAACTATCAAAAATATGACAAACCTTTAATTGATGAAATAGTAGTAACCTTCTGGCTATTAACAACCTTATTTTTCCTCGGTCAAACTCAAGGAAATCTTGATGCGATACGAGACTCCCGTAGCGACACATCATTCTTACCAGTAGTAACTTTAATAACTCCAGAAAACAAACTACCATTAGGCAGAAAAGTTGATAAAGAAAAATTGACAGAGGACCCTAGTAGTAGCAATTTTCGTATTATCGGAGATATAGAATTATATGAGCAGTTACTACTACGAGATTACAATAACAAAACCGACCCTAACTTTCCCCAAGTTATCTGGCGACTGCTATTTGATACGGACGGTCAATATTATATATTTCCTTCTTTGTCAAAAGATGAACCATCAAATGCTCGTCCTCCAGTTGTTGTTATTCAGCAGAGCGATCGCGGGGAATATGTTGTTATTCTCAGCCCAGAAGCGGCACCCTAAGTGTGGGGATAATATTATGTTCGGATAAACACTAACTATAAAGTCATTGCGACTGTAACGCAGTGGAAGGAAGCAATCTCAGGGGTCCCTTGATGTCTCTTACATCTATACCCTAATCATAACTATTCAACCGAACATGATATAACCCACCCCTAACCCCTCCCAGGAGGGGAATGTGGAGGATATAGTTTCAGAAAAAGAGGAAGTATAGCAATGAGCGCTGGCATCTTTACATGTTACATAGATATTTGCAATGTAATATAAAAGTAACTGTATGAGCTGTATTTTTCATAAATTAGGCGATCGCTAAACCTTAAAGTTTTAAGGATGTCTGTAATGGTATTGATAATTTACAGTTTATAGCTTGAAATTGTTTAC
>NZ_JAAHGU010000164.1:0-14921 GCF_010692685.1 Okeania sp. SIO2F5
GTAAACAATTTCAAGCTATAAACTGTAAATTATCAATACCATTACAGACATCCTTAAAACTTTAAGGTTTAGCGATCGCCTAATTTATGAAAAATACAGCTCATACAGTTACTTTTATATTACATTGCAAATATCTATGTAACATGTAAAGATGCCAGCGCTCATTGCTATAATAGGCCCAGATGACCGTCCAGTCCAAAGAAATTATCCAGTCGTACCACGAAGCTCAGTTACATTCTCAAATGAGAGTCCTGTTCCAGATACACTAGTAAGAATCAGAGTATTTGGGAATAGTCGTTAATTAAGATAATTTTTTGTAGGGGTGGGCAAATGTAGTGATTGATGTTAGCAGTTAATAGACTTGATGTTTGCCCACCCTACCCATCAGATCAAATCTGGTAGCATCGGTTTAACGAAGTCAGAAGTCAGAAGTCAGAAGTTAACCCACCCCTCGCCCCTCCCAGGAGGGAAAGTAGGGGATTTGAGCTTCACTCCAAAAATATTTCGCCAGTCAAGGTGGGGTGGCGCGACCCATATTATTTTGATAAAATCTTTTGAAGGTAGGAGGACCGAGTCAGGTAGGGGAGCCGTCGGATTGGGGACGTACAGGATTCAGGAGGAGAGAGAATCACAAAGATAAGCGTATTTATGACGATGGGAAAATTTTTTTATGTTCAATAAAACGGATTTGAGATCAGGAGCTAGAGAAATAGAATAGGGGAAAAAGCGGATGCAACCCCGCGACGACGTTAGTTGCATCTGGTAGCGCACCAAGCAGGTGGAAATTTGCCTCCCCATCACCCCATCACCCCATCACCCCACACTACCCTACTACCAAGGACTACCCACCATGGTAAACCCTGCCCAATAATAAGGGTGAGATAATTTTCGATTCCTCATTTCCCCAAGCACCGATGGTAACTCTACTGACTCACGACCTCCAACCCTCCATATCTGATTTCCCCTAATCACCACATCCCCACGCAACATGGCTAACTGTGCCTGTCTTACAGCTTCCGCCTTAATCCTAGTCTGATTCAAATGACTATAAAACTCAGTCATTAATGCTAAGGTAGCTCGATCATTCACATACCAAATACTAGCTAAAGCTGACTTTACTCCTGCTGCTATTGCTAATCCCGCAAATCCTAATTCGGCATCTTTGTCCCCAAAGGCGGTGCGACAAGCTGATAATACTAACAATTCTACAGAACTCTCATTCCAACCCAACTCCCTAATTTGGTCTAATTTTATTTGTTCTTCACCCCATAACTGAATGTAAGAATTACTAATTTTTCCCGGTCTAAAATCAGCATGAGTGGCTAAATGAATAATAGGATAAGGATAACTTTCTCTTTGAGTAATTAAATTATTCAGAGTAAAATCTTCATTGAGGAACATACTACCCTGCCATAGTTTTTGGGAAACTATTTCTAGTTCGACAGGTACTCCTGGTAAGGAATTGTGAGCAATAAACTCACTTGCTCCCATTGCTAATACCCGAGTATCTTGAAGCGTTCGGTAGTTGGTATCCATTAAACTAACACTGGGAATTAAACTCAGGCTATATTTTTCGATCAGGAATTGTTCGCCATCGTGTAATGCTGCTACGGCTAAAGTACGCAAACCTTCATCCATACTGAATAGTAAGGTATCGATCTTAGCTGCTTCTAGTTCCGATGCTATGGGTGCGATGAGCCAATTGTATAATTTTTGTGCTGGTGATAGATAACTATCATTATCTTGGTTAGCTGGAGTTGTAACTCTTATTCGTAATTCTAGTGCAACTTCCATGATTTGTTCGCGGTTAACAGAGGGAATGGTTTTGATTATTGGTTGACCTTCTTTGGTATATAAGATTATTTGTAATTGTTCTGGATAGACATTAATATAAACAATGGCAGATTCTTTTCCGGTTTGATTTGCCATGTCGCTTAAAATATCTCGGACGCTTTGTGTAGAAATTAATTTTTCCTCCAAATCTGCTCCCAGGTAATCTGAGTATTCCTGGAGACTGTTTCGTTCTAACGTTGTTACTACTTGGTCTGAAGCTGTAGCTGTTATTAGAGATTTGGTATTAACAGGATTAATTGTTTTTAAGATTTGTTGGGTGTCAGTTGTAGTGCTGATAGATGTTTCTGTTTGTTCTTGAGCAGTACCAGCATTGATTGTTTGGTTATTGTTAGTGGGAGTGGTCAGGGTGAAAAAATTGATATTGCTTGATATTTGCTGTAATATTGACTGGGTGGAAGTGGTGTCAGTTGAGGTGATTACTGGTATATCTGTTGAATTGTTAAGATTTTCTGATTGGGTAGGGTTAGTTTCTACTGGGAGAATCTGGTTATCAGTGTTATTTTCTGGTATAATAATGTCGCCACTATCAATATTAGTAATTGTTTCTATTTCCTGTGGGGCGATCGCTATTTGTTCTGGGGTATTGGTATTATCTGGAGTATTATTAATAGTTACATTCCCACCTTCAGAAATAGCTGTTTGCTCTTCTACGGAAATATTACCACCTGGTTGAATATCGATATTAGCATCTCCTTGATTGGCGATCGCCTCTTGATTACCTACAGAAATATCCCCTCCAGCATCAAGATCGATATTAGCATCTCCTTGATTGGCGATCGCCTCTTGATTACCTACAGAAATATCCCCTCCAGCATCAAGATCAATATTGGCATCTCCATCTCCAGAAATTACAGTTTGGTCTTCAGTGCTGATATCTCCTGTTGCATCTAGATCGATACCACCTGCTTCGCCCTCTGAAGCAATTGATTCTAAGTCCAAAGTAGTAATAGAGCCATCAGTTGCTTCTAGTCGAATAATACCTGAACTGACTGTACCCAAAGAACTTAAGTTTCCTGTAGTTATTTGACTGCCATTAATAATAACTTCACCACTGGGGCCGTCCGGTGCTTGAGTTGTCACATTCCCTGTATTCACTGTTGCTATCTGACTTTGAATTCTCAAATCCCCACTTTCAGTCGCACCAAAGGATGATACATTTTCCAGATTCACACTTTCTGGGGCATCAATCTCAATATTTCCTCCTCTGCCTTCCTCTGAGAAAGAAGTAATGTCTCCCGTTGCACTAATCTCCCCTATTTCACTCTCCAATGTAATGTCACCTCCCTGTTGTATCCCTTCCGAACGAATTCCACTAATACTTACATTACCCAGAGATGTGAGAGTAACATCCCCACCGATACCCTCCGTAGAAAAAGTGTTTAACTCCCCTTGAACATCTATGCTATTTGCACTCCGACTGTCAATAGTAATATCACCCCCACGCATCCTTCCCTGGGATAGAATATTTTTTAGATTAACTGAACTTTCAGCTTGAATATTCACATTCCCAGCTGTACCTTGTGCTGAAAATGTTTCTATTGCTTGGGTAGAATTGACTTCACCGTTTTCACTAATAATTTCAACATTTCCTCCTGTGGTTGGTTTTGCTTGGTTGAGGGTGCTAGCTTCTAGTTTACCTACAGTAATATTTTCTCTGGCATTGAGCGCAATGTCTCCAGTGCCGTCAGGGGAACGAGAGTTTATTACTCCAGCAGTGGTGTCTATTGTGCCATTGTTGCTAGTAATATTGATATTTCCTGCTTCTCCTTGAGTTGCTTCTCCTTGAGGTACAGGTATGAGGGTAAAATTGTTAAATACTGAGATTTCTTCTCTGACAAAACCTGATGCTAGATCTATTTGACCCACTTCTATTGCGTCATCCGCAACAATATGTATTGTACCTGTATCGCCTTCATCTGCACCGGAATATATTCTAGCTGCTGTAGTCTTAATGTTACCACCCGCTTCTAAAATAATGTCTCCTCCTTTGCCTGAGTTTTCAGTATCGGATGTAGTTGCAGGTTCGGAGGCAGAGATAACATTACTATTTTCGGCGATATTGATGTCACCTCCTGCTTTTAAAAGAATTTGACCGCCGTCTGCATCAGCAAAAGAGTAAATGTCACTGGTAGTAATGTTTCCTGCGGATGCTTCTAAGGTAACGTTGCCTCCAGTTCCTTCGCCAGAATAGTTGGCCAGAAATCCATTACTGGTGTCTATGTTTCCTGTTTCTGTGATGATGGTAATTTGACCGCCCTGTTGTTCTCCGTGGGAACTGATAGTATTAGTAGTCACATCTGTTTTCGCACTCAGAGTTACATCTCCAGCGTTACCTTTTTCTGAAAATGATTGGATGGGTTGAGTAGCATTGATTTCTCTCTGTTCACTGGTAATGGTAATGTCACCTCCGTTAGCAGCTTCTTTTGATTCTGAGGCAGAAGATTGGATAATACCTGTGACGATATTTTCTTGAGCTGTGATTTCTATTGTGCCTGCGTTTCCTGCATCAGTGCTTCTAGCTGAGATGGTACTATTTTCCGCTGATAGTTCCCCTGTATTAATAGTAATTTTTCCTCCGTCTCCAGCTCCTGTGGTCTCTGTAATGATTTGACCGTCGAGTTGAAAGTTTTCACTGGGGTTGATGTTGATGCTGCCTCCGTCTCCACTATCGGAAGTAGCTGCAGATATAGTAGTATTTTCGGCTATTGTCAGGTTTTTGGTTTCTATATTGATCATACCTGCGTTTCCCCCTGCCGTAGTTTCCACCGTGATTTTTCCTTCCCCTGTAATATTGATGTTTTCTGGAGCAAATATATTGATATTGCCTCCATCTCCACTGGAAGTAGTGCGGGCAGAGATCAAGCCATTTTCGCTGAAGGTAATATTAAAGTCCGGGTCAAAGCGATCGGAACGATTTTCTCTATTCCCCTGCTCCCCTACTTTCTTATAGGGGTTAAGGGTAAGAGTACCTGCGGGGGTTTCTCCTGCTGTTTCGGCAAATATTCCGAGTCGGCCTGAGATTAGTAAGTCCGTAGCATTGATGGTAATGTTGCCTCCTGCTTCAGTGTTGCTTGCTCCTTCTCTTGCTGTGGCACTAATTTGAGCATCTTCTCCTATGGTTAGTTTTATGGTGTTGATTTCTATATCCCCAGCTTTTCCCTTATCATTGGTTTCTGTAGTTAAACTTGTTCCTGTTTCCAAAGTGAATTCTTCGGTGTCGATCTCGATCGTTCCTGCGTTTCCTTTGTCAGTGGTAGAAGCTGATATGGCTACTCCATCTGAAAGGGTGAGGTTTTGGGTCTCAATGTTGATGCTGCCAGCGTTTCCTTTGTCTGAAGTTTCTACAGCAATGAATCCTTTTCCAGCAATATCTATGGTTTCTGGGGCACTGATATTAATGTTGCCTCCGTTGCCTGTGGAGCTGGTGGAGGCGGATATGAAACCGTCGTTGCTGAAATTGATGTTGAGGTCTGGGTGGTCTTTGTAGGGACTGATGGTAAGGCCCCCAGCGTTTGCTGATGCTTCGGTTTCAGCGAATATTCCGAGTTTTCCTGTAATATTGAGTTCGTTGGTGTTGATAGTAATATTGCCTCCGTCTCCGGTGCTGGTTGCGCCCAAAACTACTGTGGCACTGATTTGGGCATCTTGACCGATATCTACAGTGTTGGCTTCGATGGTGATATCTCCTGGGGTGCCTGCTGCATAAGTTTCTGTGATTAAGCTGGTGCTTTGGTCTAGGTTGAGCTTGTTTGCTTGGATGTCGATACTACCTGCGTTCCCTATACCTTCTGTATTTGCTCGGAGTTGGCTATTGTTTGTGAGTTGGATGTCTTGGGGAGTTTCGAGAGTGATGTTGCCTGCGTTTCCTTCTGCGTTGGTGATGCTGAGGATGTCGGTGTTGTCGAGGGTGGTGTTTTTTTTGCTATATATGTAGACATCTCCTGCGGGTTGGTCTCCTTTGGTGTCACTTTCGATGGTGACGTTGTTGAGGCTGAGGTTACCTGAGCTAAAGATGTTGACGTTTCCCGATCTGCCTTGGGTGTCACCTACGTCTATTGTTATGTCTGGGACGAAAGGGTTTTCTATCGTTACTTGTTTACTGGTGATGATGGATAAGTCTGTCAGTTGAAGGTTTCCTTGTGGTTGACTTTCAATTATTACCTGCCCTGCTTCGGAGTGGGTAGATAGGGTCAATATTTCTGCATTGCTGAGGTTGTTGGTGGTAATGTTAACCTCTCCACCTTGCCCGGAGTCGTTTTCTCCGACTGAGAATGTGTTGATTGCTAATGGTTCTCCGTCTCCGTTTTCTGGAGGGTTAAATTTGATTGTTTCTGCAGTTAGAGAAATGGCTCCCCCATTTCCTGAGTTACCTTCATCGGAATAGGAAAAAGAATTGAGCGATTCTGTAGTGATATCGCTTCCAGCCTCAAGATCAATGGCTCCCCCATTTCCTGAGTTAGCACTAGAGAAAAAAGAATAAGAATTGAGCGATTCTGTAGTGATATTGCCTCCAGCCTCAAGAACAATGGCTCCCCCATTTCCTCCATGGGAAGCAAGTGATGCAGTATTAATATTACCTCCAGCGCTCAAGGTAATATTGCCTCCATTCCCTGAGTTACTGCCAGAAGAATAAGAACTAATTCCTTCTAGTGAAGCAGAAACACCTCCTCCTGTCGCTGTAAGAGTCAAGTTGCCATCTGCATCTACATTGGTTGCAGAAAATTTGAACCCAGGACCTATAAATGAAAAGAAAGAAAATGTTAATGTTGTTGTGATATTACCTCCAGCGCTCAAGGTAATATTGCCCCCATTCCCTGAATTTTTAGTAGAGGCATAGGAAAAAGAAACAACACCTTTGTTATTGAAGATATCACTACCAGCATTAAGAGTAATATTACCCCCATCCCCTGAATTCCCGTAATTGGCATGAGAATGGGAAACAATCTCTTCTGATTTAATATTACTACCAGCATTAAGGGTAATATTCCCTCCATTTCCTGAATTGCCTTCACTAGCAGGAAGAGAAGTACCTATAACAAATGAAGCGCCTATAATAGCAGATGAACTAGAATGGATATTTTCTGAGAAGATATCACTACTAGCATTAAGGGTGATATTACCCCCATCCCCTGAATTGCCTTCTGATGCCTGAGAAGAGGAATCAAGTGATCCCATCTCAATGTTAGCTCCTGCATCTAGGGTAATATTTCCTCCATTTCCTGAGTTTCCTTCTGATGCCTGAGAAGAGGAATCAACCGATGCCATCTCAATGTTACCTTCTGCATCTAGGATAATATTTCCTCCATTTCCTGAGTTACCTTCTGATGCCTGAGAAGAGGAATCAAGTGATCCCATCTCAATGTTAGCTCCTGCATCTAGGGTAATATTTCCTCCATTTCCTGAAACTGAACGAGCAAAAACTGAGCCTATTGTAGTATCAATTGAGCCGGTTGTGCTTTCTATACTAATATTACCAGCATTGCCACTACCACCGTTGGTTTCTTCTCTTCCAAATTCATCAACAATAAATTCACCAGAATTAGTAATAATCTCTGCCGTAGTAATATCCCCTACCGCATTTATTTCTATATCGCCTCCATCACTATCAACAGATGAAGCATCTAACGAACCTGTAAGAATATCTCCAGAAATAGCATTAAGGTTAATAGCACCTCCATTTCCTTGACCAGAAGCAGAGTTGATAGCTCCATCCTCATCTACATCTACAGTTGCTGGCAACTCCCCACCAGAATAGACTGGCAACGCCGAAGTATCAATATTCCCCAAAACAAGACCGGCACCTGCAATAGTTAAATTTCGCCCATTGGTCTTAATAGTATCCGCATCACTGCCAACATCCGCTTCGTTATGCAACATGGTCACAGCACCAATTCCATCTCCATCCACATCTGCCCGAAATTCTATCTCTCCTTCCCCAGGCAGAAATTCCAACGCATCATCCTCTATATCCTCAACTGTAATATCATTTGTAGCTGCCAACTTAACATCCGCATCCCCAGAAGTTTCATCAAATTCATCATTGATCGTAATATTTGTTCCAGACAAAGAAACACTTTCCCCACTAGCTGTAATTCCGCTACCCGTAGCAACAATATCTCCCGTAGCTTCAATATTAATTGCACCACCTGTCCCACTATCAACTTCTGTATTTTCTCTAGATGCTACCTCAGAATTATTCTCTGTAGCATCTTGCTCCGAAATAAAAATACTTTCTGTTAAAGTCACATTTCCTGCACTCTGAATTTCTATATCTCCCCCAGCAGTAACAATACCATTAACATCCTCTCTCACATCACCAATATTCACATCTCCCAACACATCAAAAAATGCTCCACCACTGCCAGAAACAGCTTCTAAATTTTCCACATTCAACTGCAAAGGTGCATCAGTTAAACCTATTCCTCCACTGCCTTTTGTTTGAAATAAAGCACTACCCGCATTAATAATTGAATTCTCAGAAACTCTGGCAATATTTCCACCATTGGCATTAACTAAAATTTGCCCTGTTGTTGTTAAGTTAGCCAGATTTATATCCCCTACTTCTCCTAAGTTCCCCAACTGAATATTAATGGTGCCACTTCCGGCATTTAATGTTGTTCCATCTAATTGATTTATTGATGCTGCTCCGGCACTCCGGTTAGCAATATCCATTTCATCATTATTACCGAGTAGGTCAATATTTCCATTGCCAATTGATGTGTCAATATCGGCATTGATGTTAATATTGCGACCTGCTTTTAATTCTACAGATTCTGTAGTTTCTATCTTTTCATTAATTGTTATGTCGTTGTCGGCAAATAAAATTATATCTCCTGATAATTCTCCAATATTTTCTGCTGAAATTGTGACATCAGAATTTTGATCTTGAGCAAAGGGGTCTATTGGTGTTTCTGTTTCTATTGTTTCTGAGTTCTCAGTATTTTCTGTAGAAGTTATTTCTATCTCTGAATTTGTATTTTCTGCTATTTCTGAATTCTCAAGATTTTCTGTGGTTTCTGAATTTTCGGATTTTTCACCAGATGCTACTTCCCAATTATTATCTACTGTTTCTGTTTCTGCATTTTCGGAATTTTCTGCTATTTCTGAATTCTCAAGATTTTCTGTGGTTTCTGAATTTTCACCAGACGCCACTTCCGAATTTTCACCAGACGCCACTTCCGAATTATTATCTACTGTTTCTGTTTCTGCATTTTCTGTGGTTTCGGAATTTTCACCAAATGCCACTTCCGAATTATTATCTTCTGAACTTTCAGTATTTTCTAACTCTCCCACTGTTAGATTTTCTGGGTCTAATAATATTGTTCCTGGGGTGCCAAATGCTGCACTAACATTGACATTTCCATCAAATATTAATTGTTGTTTTCCTGATACTTCAACAAACCCTCCATCACCAGAAAATTCTCCTCCTCTGGCACTAATATTCCCGGCAAAATTAGTTATTCCATCGGACCAAATTATTACTTGACCGCCGTCACCATTTGTGGTAGACTCAGCGGAAATAAATGAGTTATTGTTAACAAATGTTTGCTGAGAGTTGGGTACTATTCCATTACCTTGAAAGTCGCCTCCGATTAATACTCTTCCCCCTCCATTTAGACCATCGGCGTTAATATTGGCATCGATAATTGCTACGCGATCGCCTAACACATTTATCTGTCCTCCGACATTAGATCCCCTCTGACCCCCCTTTTTAAGGGAACTGGAGTTGGTATTCCTTTCCATTCTTTGAGAAATCCCCCTCCAGTCTCCCTGGGAAAGAGGAAGACTATTCATATACCCCCCTTCTTCGATCCCCCTTCCGTCCCCCTTTTTAAGGGGGAAACTATTCATCTCCCCCCCTTGATAAGGGGGGTTAGGGGGGATCGAAACGTTGATATTTCCCGAAGTAATTGCTGTACCTGGTAAATCAGCTACCAGGATATTTGAATCTATCAACACCACATCACCATTTCCATTCACAGTCATAGATGTGGCCTGAGTTATTTCTCCACCTGTTAAAAGTTCGGGTAAGGATAAGGGAGTCATACCAGAAATATCTTCCCCATTCGCTATTGTTGAACCTACTTCCAAACTTAATAAATTTCCTGGTTGGGATATTCTCAGAGTACTACCTCCTTCTACTGCTGTGATAGTAACGTTGCCGCCTGCTGTGGAGAGTTGCCCTGTGTTGATAACCGTGCCACCCAACAAAGTAAGATTTTCCCCTGGGTTTAAACTGAGGTTCCCTTCGTTAACTATAGCGCCTGGGTTTGAGACATTAAAATGATAGCCACTGGGGTTTCCTACTAGGTTGGCATAATCATTTGTTCCCATGGCTTGAAACCAGAAGTTATTGCTGTTAAAACCTATACCTGTGGCTGTGGTCACGCTGAATGAGGTGGGGACATTAAGGCTAGCCTTTGGGCCAAACATTATGCCTGCCGGGTTCATCAGGAAGAGGTTAGAATTACTACCGATGACTTGGATCAGACCGTTGATAATTGAGGCGTTACCTCCTGTGATTCTGCCGAAAATATTGCGAGTATCTGGAGTGGTGAGAAAGTTAGCTGTTTGACCGGAGTGAACGTTGAATTGGTCAAAACTGTGGAAGAGGTTAGTCCCATTATGAGCGCCACCTTGAATATTAAATTGATTGCCGTTTTGATTGACGGTTGTACCTGTGCCGTCGTTTGAGGGGGTTATGGGTTGAGATTTGGCGGGAGTTGTAGCCAATATCCCTAAAATTACAGTCAGAGCTGTTATACTGTAAGATTCTAATTTATTAGCTTTCATAAAAAACTTCTGCAGTTATAATACTCATTATAAGTACACAGAGGCATGAGGCAAGGACAATATTTTTAGTCAAAATATCATCGTGTTTTTCTTCTAGAGATTGTAGCAACGATCCTCCTGTTTATGCCACTAAACAGAACAGCCTAATTTTTCTCTTCCGATATAATATTAGAACCTTCGATCTTGATTAAATATCATAGTCGTCAACCCAGGCCCAAATAAGATAATAGTTAACATTCGAGTCAGTTGAATTGCCAACACTTAGTATTTTTGCGCAAGTCTTGATATTGCTATTTTGGGTGGCGGTGCATTGTAATTATTAGTGTTGAATTTTTGGCGTTGCACAGTGACGAATGATTTGAGATTTTTGATGAACAGGATTTTGGATTAATCAATTGCTAGAATTATTACAGCAGTTTTGGAGTTGATGAGGTACAAAATTTTAGGACTTTAGGGAGTAGGCAGTAGGGAAAAAAAGATTAATTTTCGGCATTGGTGAATTAATGTATGATATTAATCTTAATTATCTAGGAGTCAGGAGTCAGGAGTCAGGAGGGAAGAAAGAAGAAGAAAGAGTAGTAGAGGGAGAAAGTTTTTTGTTTGCGCTCTTATCCGGACAAGATATCATACCTCTTTTCACCAACGCCTAATTTTCAAATTGTACCTCACTATCCTAAAAAGTGCTATAATATTAGCTGCTGAAGTGCTGAAGTGCTGACTGCTACTTCAACTTTTGACTTTTGACTTCCGCGTAGCAGCACTAGAGATTTTCATTCTCTTAAGTATCAGAGTTGTCAACCCCGGTCCCACTAAGATAATAGTTAACATTCGAGAAAGTTGAATTGCCAATACTAAACCAGCATCACCACCCAACTCATTAACAGTTGCGATCATGGCTTCTAACCCCCCTGGGGTGAAACTTAAAAGAGAAGTAATTAAGTCCACCTCTGTCAAATTATAAAACGCGTAACCTACTCCAAAGAAACCGATAATTAACCCTATTACCAGTGCGATATCAATTAAAATAGCTTTCCACAATTTGCGAGCATTTTCCCAGTCAAACTGAACGCCTATAGAAATTCCTACTAACAGGAGGCCGACTGCAAATAACCATTGAGGAACTTGTAATTGATATGGCGCTACCCACAAAGTAGTTAATCCAACTATAAAACTACCTAAAAAAGCAGAGGAAGCCAAACGTAATAAATTTCCCCCCCAAATTCCTAAACCACAACATCCTGCTATAATTAATAAATTCCCAAACATGGGTATGCTTGTTTTACCCGATGCTAATAAAGTTGTAATTTGAGTCTGGTCGATAGCTGGAAACATGAATATGGTAGCAGTTGGCATAATAAATACCACTAATAACAATCGCAAATACTGAAGGATAGCAACAGCAATAGGGTCTGCACCTAGTTCTTCACTCATAGCAACAATAGCGGAAGCAGTTCCAGGAATAGATGCTAGAAAACCTGTAGAGCGACTAACTCCACTCCACAACGACAACAAATAGCCTTTCAACATACTCAAGGCAGCAGTGATGAAAATACATCCCACTACAGGAATAGCATAAGTGCTAACTAAACTAATTGTTTCTGGGGAAAAACGAAATGCTGTAGCAATACCAATTATTGCTTTGCCCAGCATAATTATTACTCTCGGTAATGGTTGGGGAGTACCTTTAGCGATCGCATAGATAATTCCGGCAATCATTGGCCCTAGCAGCCAACCGACGGGAAAGTTTAGCCAATAGAATATAAACCCTATTAAAATAGCTAAGGTTATCGGGACAATAGTAGTTTTGATAGTTGATAATTTGGAGATAATTTCTTGGTTGTTTAACACGCTCAACAATATATAAAATTTGGCAGACAATTTATATCTATTCTGGTAGCTTTGGAATTGTCAATATACTGGAGTAAGTTTTCAACAAATTCAGATTTCACCATACATTTTTGACAATATTCCTATACCAACAGATTAATATTAGTTATTGTAGTTGAATATTTACTGGAGAACATAACCATAATTATGACTTTAACTTGCTCCCGAACAACCCATAAACGAAATAATCTGTAGAGACGTTGTATACAACATCCCTACCTGTTCCCTATTCCCTGTTCCCTGTTCCCTAATTTAATATCATGCTTAAAATTACTCCCAAAAATCTGTTACATCCCGACTATCCTTTCGCTCCTAAAAAATTCCCGTTTTTTTATGGCTGGATAATTTTAATTGTTTGCACCATTGGGGTAATAATGAGCATACCCGGTCAAACTATTGGCATGAGTGCTTTCACTGACTATTTACTAGCTGCTACTGGCTTGTCACGGTTACAATTGAGTAATGCTTACTTTTTTGGTACTTTGACCAGCGGTTTACTATTACCTTATGGCGGAGTATTGTTAGATCGTTTTGGGGCACGAGTAACTGTTGTTTGTTCCTCAGTAGGTTTAGCTTTAACTTTGTGTTATCTCAGTTTTAGCGATCGCCTAACTACTCTCATCAGTAACGCATTTCCTAGAATTCCCGATTCAACTATAGCCCTATTAATGCTGATATTAGGTTTTGTCTGTCTGCGTTTTTCCGGCCAAGGTATGTTAACCATGACCAGTCGTACAACTCTCGGTAAATGGTTTAACCGTCGCCGGGGTTTTGTTGCTGGTATTAATGGTTTATTGATGGTTTTTGGGTTTTCCATTGCACCCTTAGTTTCAAGTTCATTGATTAATACTTTAGGTTGGCGAAATGCTTGGCTAACTATGGCAGCAGTTGTTGGTATTGGTATGGGGTTAATAGGGTGGGCATTTTATCGCGACCTTCCTGAAGAATGCGGTCTATTAATGGATGGAGAATTACAAACACCTACGGTTGAAGTAGAAAACTTATCTGAAAACAACTTGCAAGATTTTACCCGCGCTGAAGCTATCGGCACAATTATGTTTTGGGTGGTGACATTAGTATTATCCTCCCAGTCTTTGATATTTACAGGTATCACTTTTCATATCGTTGATATTGGTGCAGAATTTGGATTATCCCAAGTGCAGACAGTGAGTATATTTTTACCCCAGGCAGTTGTATCTACAATTGTTGGTTATTTGATGGGTATGGCTGCAGACAGAGTTAATATCAAATATTTATTCATGGTGATGATGGTTGGTCAGGCAATAGGTGTGACTGCTATTGCTAATTTTGGCGTGCCATTATTTCGGGTATTAACTATTGTGGGGTTTGGCATTAGTACGGGATGTTTTGGTACTTTATCAGCAGTGGCTTTACCACGTTTTTTTGGTCGAGCTTATTTGGGTGCTATTTCTGGTTTTCAGATGATGATTCTGGTCATAGCTAGTGCCATAGGACCTTCTTTTTTAGCTATATTTAAAGATAAATTAGGTTCTTATCAACCTGGTCTTTATGGTTGTTTGATATTGGTAATTTTGATTTTAATTCTCACTTTTTTTGCACGCCACCCTCACAAACTTGATAGATGAATTATATCAAGTCCGGTGATTAGCATAATAAAAATGTTCTCCTCTAAATGTTGAATAAATATCTCACATTTCCCCTTCTGAATTTAGAGTAATATGAATTTGGTTTTTGCCACCCTCTTCAATTTTTTTCCTGTACTTAAATTTCAGCCTGAAATGTTTTGGCTGAATATCAGAGTATTTTTACTTCATCAGTTCTCTTTTGTATTTGTATAAATTACAAAATGATTATATCATGTCCGTTGGTATCGTTTGTGTAAAAGTTAGCGTGGATATTTACAGGAAATTTAAGTTTTTTTCTTGCTCAATTACCTTCCTGTTTGTTGCCTGTTGCCTGTTGCCTGTTGCCTGTTGCCTGTTGCCTACCTTTTCTATACAATACCGATGCTACCGGACATGATATGACTTGGGCCAAAAGTGTCTTGTCGAGTTCTTGGAGTTTTTTGTGTTCTTCATAGGCAAAATGAATATTTATGGTTTTCATCTTGACAGTCGTATTATTATGGTTCTATGATAATATTGTCTACAATACATAGTAAAAATTTTGGCTAACTAGGCTTACTCAAAGGGTGTACAGGGTGATCAACTGAGCCTTAGTAGATACGGTGAGAAATGGAGAAAATTTAATGGAACGAGACCCGGCTGTTTTAAATCCACAGGACTTACGCAAATACACTATATGTAGCGTATGCCAAATAGAGCGATTGCTGACGCAAAGCTCCGCTAACGCTATAATTTTTGAAGCGATCACCTAAACAACTAAAATATGATAACTTATACAAA
>NZ_JAAHGU010000165.1:0-10616 GCF_010692685.1 Okeania sp. SIO2F5
ACTGCCAGTAACGCTAATACTATTTCCATGATTTTTTTTACTCCGTTATTTTAGTGATTTAAGAAGGAAAAAGGAAGAGGGAAGAAGAAAGAATAATATCATGTCCGGATAATTAGTTATAAAAAAACTTTCTCCTTCAACTCCAGTTGTTCTTCTTTATTACCTCTTTCCTCCTGACTCCTGACTTCCCCTCCTGGGAGGGGCGAGGGGTGGGTTGACTCCTGAGGACTCCGTAGTTATTTATTTATCACTGTTTAACCGGACATGATATAAGTAGGTAGGTCTAATGAAACGTTGAAAAAATTGTAGGGGTAGGTTTAACTGAAAGCTTTGAGGTAAGAATGGTCTAGTTCTCAAAACCTGTCCTATGATATTGTGTTTATTTATGCTCACCTACTTACTAATTTGATAAATGTTTGCTAAAAATAGTTAGGCTTTTTATAGGAGTCACCGAGTCAGGAGGAGAGTCTCTGCATAAGTCCCGATCGTGTTCGGACGGGTCAGTTATAAATAAAATTTAAGAACTCCGGGTACCGACAGTACCAAAGAAATACTGAAATTATCTTTACTCAATTCCTTTCTTTCCTCCTTTCTTCCCTTCTAACTCCTGAGGACTGAGGACTGACTCGGTGACTCCTAAATACTTAACCTATAACTGTTTAACCTGATTTGAGGTAACTTCTTTCCCATTGCTGAAGTTTCCTGTCACATCAACGCCAAGGGTTTGATTGACATTTTTGAGGAACTGGCGGAAGATTTCAGGATAAGCATTCACCAAACTAGCGATTGACTTGCCATCTCCACTATCGATAACTTTGATATTTTCCAATTTAACTTGTTCGGTTACCTTAGCAGACTCACGCAAAATCATACTAATTTGTTGTAAGTAGAACAATTCCGCAGCATCTTTACCAGTCTCTTGCCAAACCTGGGAAAGCATATCGTTAACTAAAGCTTCAGCTTGAGCATTTTCTGAAAGAGAAGCAGCATTTCCTTTTGCTATGAGTTCTTTTGCTTGCCGTTGTGCTTCTGCTGGCAATACTTCATCCGCTTCTAAACGCAATCTCTCTAACTCAGCGCGGACTGTTTGCAATAATTGTTCTGCTCTTGCCCTTGCTTCTTTAGCTGCTGCTTTGGTTCGTTCTTCTTCTGAACGTGCTTGCTGTTCCAACTCTGCTTGAATTTTACGGAGTTCGTTTTCTTTTTTAACGGTTAATGTTAATGACTCGGTTTTGGCAGTTTCTGACTGTCGTTGGCAGTCAGCTTCTATTTGGTCTGCTTCTGCTTTGGCGTTAGACTCAGCTATTTCAGCATCTCGGCGAATCATGGCAATTTGTTTGCGACCAATGGAGTTTAGGTAGTCTACGTCATCGGAAACGCTTTGAATTTTCAGGATGTCGAGTTGCAAACCCAATTTTGCTAAGTCGCGACTCACGTCTTCAGCAATGCGTTCGGCGAATTGAAGACGGTCTTCGTTGAGTTGTTCTGGTGTCAGGGTGGCGACCACACCCCGCAGGTTTCCTTCTAGAGTTTCTCTTGCTACACGGGTAATTTCTGAGCGGTCGCGGTCGAGAAATCTTTCTATGGCATTGCCTACTATTTTCGGGTCATTGGAAACTTTGATATTGGCGATCGCTTGAATATTTAGTGGAGTACCGCCTTTGGAGTAAGCATTTCGCACTTCCACAGGTACTGGCATGGTGCGTAGGTCCATTGTTTTGGTTGTTTCTAGAATTGGGATGGGAATTGCTCTACCACCAAATATTACGCGATAACCAACTGTTTCCCCTTCTTTTGTCCGCCGTTTCCGACCGGATAAAATTAGTATTTCATTGGGTTTACAAATTTGTATGAATGTGTTGATAAACCAGATTAATACTATCACTCCAAATATAGATAGAGCGATGGGTAAACTTGTAGAAATTTTTCCTGTAAAATTCTGAATTGGCTCCTTTTGTATTACAGGAGGAATTTGTGCTATTTCTACAGTGGTTAATTCGGCTTTATTTGATTCTAAATTTTTACTTTTCATTAGTTAAATTTCCTCATTGATTTTTGTGAAATATAGTATTTTTCATCTAGTAGTATGAAAGTTCGAGCTAACTGGCCTACAAATCGTTTATTTCCCTAAAAATCTCTGCGATTATTCATTATCTTTTCTGTGGCGGGTTTAATACCCCACCGTCAACGGGGGTGCTTAAAATTTTTTGGGGTTATAAGACACGGACTGGCCGGTTGTTGACTATCCATAAGCAATTTTCCCTTCTGCCTTCTGCCTTCT
Organism: Okeania sp. SIO2F5; assembly: GCF_010692685.1. Classification (NCBI taxonomy): domain Bacteria; kingdom Bacillati; phylum Cyanobacteriota; class Cyanophyceae; order Oscillatoriales; family Microcoleaceae; genus Okeania; species Okeania sp. SIO2F5. The sequence continues at coordinate 2,282 of NZ_JAAHGU010000165.1, forward strand.
GCCTTCTGCCTTCTTCATTGATGATTATTCCTGGTGTTGAAAAGATGATTTGGAAATTACCCACACCTGATTATTTTCTGTGCCGATAATAAATACTTGTTCTCCCTTAGTAAATTCTTTAGATTCTTCTGTTGTACGGGCAATTAATTCTATGCTAGAACCTTTAACATTTAGACTAACTTTACCTCTACTATGAGTATCAAATGGAATTTCCACAGTGCAGGGTAGACCTAAAAAATCTTGAGGACTGACAAGACTATTTATTACTTGGTTTTGTCGAAAAATCGACAACAATAATACTATTAACATCCCACCAAATATTCCTACTCCCACTGAAATATAGGCTAACATTAAAAGTTGATTTTTCATGCCGATTTATTCATCTCGCAACTATATTTAAGTTGTGCAGAAAATTTTTTGAAATTGGGGAATTGGAAAATCGCGTTCGAGGATAGCTGAAAAAAATTAAGATTCATCCTCTGATGTTTGATCTAGATAATTTTCTGATACTACCCATACTCTATTATTTTCTATTCCCACGATAAATGCTTTTTCTCCTCTAGTAAATTCCCTAGATTCTTCAGTAAAAGCCATCAATTCTATAACAGAATTTTTCACCTGTAATCTAATTTTTCCTCTACTATTTTTATCAAAAGGAATCTCCACAATTCCAGAAATACCTACGAGGTCGCCACTACGCACCAAGCTATCAGCTTGACGGTTTTTTAAGGTATGTAATACCCATGCCATAATTGTGCCACATAAAATACCAACAATTATAGAAATAATGGCAATTATTGTTGGTGAAAGAGTGGGCGAAATATACGATAATAAAATTCCAGTTAGCCCAAAGAAACAACTGCCAAAAGTCCAAAATTTTAGGCTGAATAATGGTAGCCATAATCTTCGGCGACGTTGATATATTGAAGTATTAACTTGTGTACTTGATTGGTCTGTAATTTCTAAGTCTGGGTCAAAGTCTTGGTCAAAATCTACACCATCTAGACCGGCAAAGGCGGAGACTGCCACAAATGCTCCACCAATAATTAGACAGAAAACATAAGCTGATTCCATAAGTTGTCCTTGATAATTTTTAACAACCTCTTGGTCTATTTATATTCTGGCAAATTAGTTTCCTATTCAGGCTATTTGTAAAAAAAATTTGTGTTTTACTAGAAAACTACTTTTTATTTCATCAGTAGAATTTTTAATTACTATGAAAACTTTCTTCGTTAGATACAGAAAATTTTGATATAGAGATATTATACCCAAAGTTAGTAGTTTATGGGGGGCGGATATCTAGATTTCCAATTGTATAATACCAAGTGTGATAAATGTTTTCTACAAATAGTTAGACTTTTTATAGGAGTAAATTCAGTTATCAGTTAACCTCTTCCGGAGGAATTGCGTTTTTTATATGGCGTAGCGAAACAGTTATCACTACCTCCTGCAATAGGAATGCGAGAACTTGAAACTTTATTTTTTTGTCAAAATAAATAACTTCTATATAGCAATTCCCATATTGGTAAGGTACAAAATTCGTTTGTTTTAGGGAACAGGGAACAGGGAACAGGGAACAGAGAATAGGGAACAGAGAATAGGGAATAGAATAGAATAGAATCGAAATAAATATAGGTGTACCTCACTAATTTGAGAAACGCTATATCATTTATGAGTGTGAGTATCCTTTTTTAATCCAGGAGATATCTGAACGATAATCTTTTCAGTCCCGTTATTATTCTAAATATTCTTTTTTCGCCCTTGGCATAGTACTATAGCGGTTTTCATTAACATAGAATACAGAGATTTTGGCTTAAAGGCAGAAGGCAGAAGGCAGAAGGCAGAAGCTTTGTAGTCTACCTCTCTCTGTGAAAACCGCTATAATTATTAATCATAAATATGGCAGGCAATAGACAAAAGTGGGAAAAATATTTCTCCGTATTCGATTCATTATCACTCTATATCCTAAGCAACTCAAGATTTGCTATACAGAAATAAAATTATAGTTTTTCACTTAGAAGGAGCTAGTCTAATTCTAGAAAATACCTATCTAGACTGCTGTTTATCTTAATTTATTATTTCTGATTTTTTGATTCTTTACTTCTTCATTGTTCTTTCTTCCTTCTTCCCTTTTCCTTCTTCTACAACAATACTGACTGTTGATAATTAGGATTATAATTAGGTAAAACTTCTACACTAGGTTGAGTAACTCGTAAAGTTAATGATAGTCTAACTTGACCGCTAGTATTGCATACAGAGCGATGGATAAGTTCATCTGTAAACATCACAAACTGACCTGGTTTGAGAATTACTGGGACTGAATTTTCTGCCAATTTTTCTGTAACTTCAAAGAAATTATTGCCACTAAAAGGGTCTGTCATTTTTACAGATAAATTGCGGTCTTTTTTAGCATTTGGTATAAATTCAAAGCCATTAAATTTATTGACTTCAGTCAGAGCAATATAAACATTAATTGTTTTACCTACACCAGAAAGTAATTTTGGATAAGAATCTCTGTGCCACAAGGGGATTAATTGTTTTGCGGGATAATTAACCCAAAGTTCAGAACGCCATAATACTAATTTTTCTCCTAAATATTCTTGCAATTTTGCCAATAATTTTTCATCCTGACATATTTTCCAAATTTCAGGGGAATCAAGATGTCTTTCCATGTGAAATTCTTGTTTCCAAATTTGAACTAATAATAGAAAGGCTGAACCAAATTTGAATTTCAATAAAAATTTTAAAAGGCGTAAAAATAATAATTTGCTTGGAGGTTTTGGTAAGATTTCTGCAAAAATTGTTTTGGTAATTTGACCAATTTCTTGACTGTCTAGTTTGAGGGTGTAAGGACCGGATATTCCAGAAAAGTTATCATAATTAATTGTTTCGTTAGTTTTTGTATTCTGGCATCCACTCCAGAGTAAACTTCTTTCCCAAAGTTGTTTTGCTAGGTGAATATCTGTTGCTATTTTTGGCAAAGTAATTTCCTGATTTTGGGAATCAAAAAATTTACCACTGATATTTTTTAGTTGACTAGACTGGGCACAAAATAATGTACTATTTGCACCCTTTTCTGGAGAAATTCCTAAACCTAAATATTTACTCAGACTATGCCAAATTGTAATATTAGATTGCACAAATCCTGGGTGAACGGCATTAACGGTTACATTTGTATTTTCTAACTGTCTGGCAAGTTCAGTTGTCAAAAGTAACAAACATAATTTAGAGACAGAATAAAGTTCTAAAAAATTTAGAGGTGTTTTTTTGACTAATAAATTCCAAGGAATAGTTTTTGGTTTTAATGCCAAATCGGAAGCTACCATAATAATTCTACTAAAAGCAGAACTCTTGAGTTTTTCTAACAAAAGATATGTCAGTAAAAAATGACCTAAATAGTTGGTTCCCCAAATTAGTTCAAATCCTTCTTGAGTAGTACCTCTTTGATTAAAAATTCCGGCATTGTTAACTAAAATATGTAGAGGAAGTTGCCTGGTTATGAACAAATCAACAAATTGACGAACTGAATCTAAAGAAGCTAGATTTAAAGGCAAAAACTCAACGTTTTTATTGCCACTAATTTGACGAATATAATCTACAGCTTTCGTGGCTTTACTAATAGAGCGACAGGCAATAAATACATGACATCCAGCTTTGGCCAAACCAACAGCAGTCATTAAACCAACACCAGAATTACCACCCGTAACAATACATACTTGATTTTGTAAATCTTGATTCATAAATTCAAAAAAATATTGAACAAGGAAGAAGGAAGAAGAAAGAAGGAAGAAATGCATGGGGACTCAAACTAGAACCAATTATAAACATTATGTAGACAGGGGAGTATTCCCAAAATATTGATAATCAAAATATGAGCTTTGAATGTTTAAATTGTCACTCAGAAATTATCCCCAATAACAACCCTAAATCATTTGTGATAATTTGATTGCTATTGAAGAAGGAAGAAATGCATGGGGACTCAAACTAGAACCAATTATAAACATTATGTAGACAGGGGAGTATTCCCAAAATATTGATAATCAAAATATGAGCTTTGAATGTTTAAATTGTCACTCAGAAATTATCCCCAATAACAACCCTAAATCATTTGTGATAATTTGATTGCTATTGAAGAAGGAAGAAATGCATGGGGACTCAAACTAGAACCAATTATAAACACTATGTAGACAGGGGAGTATCCCCAAAATATTGATAATCAAAATATGAGCTTTGAATGTTTAAATTGTCACTCATAAATTATCCTCTGAGTCCATCTCATATTTGCAAAAATACTTTTTTCCTATATATTCCCTGTTGCCTTCCGGAGCTGTTGCCTGTTGCTTAAAAGCGAGAATTTTTTGGCTTTATTCAAGATTGAGATGTACCCACTCAAATAAGATTGCTCTAGTAAGATAATTGATAGCTTGAAATATTTTTGATGTTCCATATTTTTTTTACCGAATAATTAATAATTAATAATTAAATAATTCAGGTTTAAAGCCGACCTTTTTACGGAAAAAAAAGACAATATTCCTTATATTCAATCCTCTCGATTTGTAAGCATTTCCTGCGGAATGCTGCGCAAACAGCAGTCAGCTATCAGCTTGATTACTTTTAGTGGACAATTTAAGCTCGTTGCTCTTGTGCTTCAATTCTTTGTTGAAAAATGTATTAGAAGTTAAACAAGTACTTGCTTCATTCATTTTTATTGCTGAGAGCTGACCGCTGTTTTAACCAGAGGTAATTATCAATTATCCATGCTCCATTAATGAATGGCTATCTTTTTTCCCCCTAAAAAAAAATAGATTTGCTGAATTTAATCATCAACTAATTGTTGATAAAAACACAAAAATAGGGAACAATAATTTATATTAGCTGAAATTGAGACAAATATCTATGAAGAGGCATCGTTATGGATTTTTACTAAGTTTGCTATTATTAGGAATAGGTTTAATATTATCAATTATATTTAATCCTACTATCGGCATTGAAGTAACATCTATAAATATTGAAATAGACTCTCAACGAAATTTAGTCACTCGTATCTATACCCCCAGCACAGCAAAACCTCATCCAGTAATATTATTGTGTCATGGTGTCAACAATAGCAAAGAAATGATGACACCTTTGGCAGTAGAGTTAGCAAGACATGGCATAGCAGCGATCGCTTTTGACTTTGGTGGTTATGGCGAGTCTTACTCACTGAAAAATAGAGAAAAATCTATAGAAAACTTAGACAAAAACACCAAAGCAGATGCTAAAGCAGTCCTAGCATACATTCGCGATCGCCCAGATTTTTTTGACCAAGACCGCATTGGTATTCTCGGTCATTCTATGGGTGGTGCAACAGCATTAAAGTTGGGGGAAACAGAAAAAGTATTGCGCTCGACAATTATTTTAGGTATGAGTGGTAGCGCTACTACCACTACTCCTCGAAATCTATTTTTGGGCGCTGGTGTATACGAGCAAATTAACCCTCCTGAAGATTTACGAATTATGTTGCAGCAAGCAACGGGTAGCAAAAATCCTGTTTGCATCAATAATGGTAATAATATTTGCGGTAGTTTCAGTAATGGTACTGCTCGACTGTTAATAATTTCTGGCACTGCCGACCATATCATCCCCACCTACGACCCACATTTAATGACGAAAGCGATCGAGTGGGCACAACATAGTTTAGATGTTAATTCTACTAAGGAGGTAAAATTAGCTGCACCGGGTTTAATAATTTCTATGTTATTAACATTTGCAGGTGGTATTGCTTCTGGTGTTTGTGTATTACTTCGACCCGATGAAAAAATCAGAATGCAGACTACAGAAACGAGAGGAGAAAGTTTGGTAGAAGAGATATATTTTCGTCAGATAAAAAAGGCAGCAACATTAAAAGTGCAGTTATTATGGCGACGTTGCGTTACCTGGTTATTGGCAATACAAATGACAGTTATTTGGTTGATGGCAATAAGAAGTCTGGCACCGACCAGAAGCGCGAGTAATATGCTGGTGTTTTGTTATGTTTTGCAACTATGTAGTAATTATGCTTTACGTCGTTCTGACAAATTGACTTCTATTTTGCGAGTTGTCTGTTTATATGTTTTGCTTTTGATGGGGGCGTTTTTATTGCCGACATTATTATGTGGAGTCACTGAAATTTTAACTACACCAAATTATCTGGTGAGTTTACCTCAATTTTTGCTCCAGTGGCCGTTTTTTGCTTTCTACAATTACACCATAGCAGCTAAACTAATTTTGATTCCTACTTATACTTTAGAGTTACAGGTTAGTTGGTTGTTTATATTATTAGTGTTGTTAGAGTTGATGTGGTCTGGGATAACTTTGCTAATAGTGGAACAAATTTTAGTGGGGGGTGTGAAATGGTTACGTCGTCCGTTTGTTTTCACTGGAGTGAGTAATATTTCCCAGAAACAAATTGGTTTATTAGGGTTATTATTGTTGGCTTTTTTAGGGGTATTGTATCAGCGAGTGAGCGACGGTTTATTGGTGCTGGTAATGAGTAAGGGAATATTGGTATTACAAATGCTGGGGTTATTTTTATTTTTGCCTATAGGAATTATTGTCGTTACTGTCAGGTCTTCCTGGTTTCAAAATTTAGAGTCTCCAAGGGAACAAGGAAGAGGGAAGAAGGAAGAAGGAAGAAGAGATAAGATATAAAATTAATTTTTCCGAAATTTATTAATAGTTTGATGTAGTTCAAGTTACCAAAAAAATCATCGGAAATAAAGAAGAGTATAATGATTTAATTGATGCCAAATTTCGCCAATATTTTTACAATCAAAAACAGACTATGGAACAACGATATTGATTGATTTATGGAAAGCAAAAAAAATGATTATTTCAAAATATCTATATATCTTCATTGTTCCTGAATTAATTAAACACATAGCGTTTATCGTAAACTAAAAGCAATAGCTGATAGCTGATAGCTGAAAGCTGTTTGCGCAGCATTATGTAGGAAATGCTTACAATTTTGTATCTCACGCTTCTTGAGAATTGCTATACTAAAAATACTGAGGCGCGTGAGGAAATAAAATATGACAATACAACTTCCCTTGTCCCAAAATAACTCAGAAATAGTTTATCCAGATAGTGATGGACAACCCATGGCAGATAATACAATTCAATTTCGTTGGATTACAGTTATTCATTACAATTTAGCTTGGTTATTTGCAGATAATGCTGAAGTTTTTGTGGCAGGAGATTTACTTTGGTATCCGGTAGAAGGGAATAATAAATTACGACAAGCGCCAGATGTAATGGTGGTTTTTGGAGTACCGAAAGGAGACCGAGGTTCTTATCAGCAATGGAAAGAAAATAATATTGCTCCACAAGTAGTATTTGAGATTCTTTCTCCAGGAAATACACCTAAAGAAATGGAGTGTAAATTATTATTTTATGACCGCTATGGAGTAGAAGAATATTATGTTTATGACCCGCAAAAAAATAGTTTAACGGGATGGTTACGTTCAGAACTTTTTCTAGACAGAATTGATGAAATAAATGGCTTTGTTTCCCCTCGGTTGGGTATTAGATTTCAACTAACAACAGAAACACTAATGTTGTACCGTCCTGATGAACAAGCATTTACAGATTATATTGAAGTGCAGCAACAACTAGAGGCAACAGAAAATCGTGCTTTAGAAGCAGAAAATCGTGCTTTAGAGGCAGAAAGTCGTACCACTGTTGCTCAAGAAGAACTTCAACAGGAACCTCAAGAGAAGGAAATTGCTCAAGAACGTGCCAAACGCTTAGAACAATTATTACGAGAAGCGGGGATAGATCCAGAAAGTAATGGATAGGTTGAATTTTAGATGAAGTGGAATGGTGCGTTACGTTAGCACTAATGCACCCTGAATAATGTGAGGAAATAAAATATGACAATACAACTTCCCTTGTCCCAAATTAACTCAGAAATAGTTTATCCAGATAGTGATGGACAACCCATGGCAGATAATACAATTCAATTTCGTTGGATTACAGTTATTCATTACAATTTAGCTTGGTTATTTGCAGATAATGCTGAAGTTTTTGTGGCAGGAGATTTACTTTGGTATCCGGTAGAAGGGAATAATAAATTACGACAAGCGCCAGATGTAATGGTGGTTTTTGGAGTACCGAAAGGAGACCGAGGTTCTTATCAGCAATGGAAAGAAAATAATATTGCTCCACAAGTAGTATTTGAGATTCTTTCTCCAGGAAATACACCTAAAGAAATGGAGTGTAAATTATTATTTTATGACCGCTATGGAGTAGAAGAATATTATGTTTATGACCCGCAAAAAAATAGTTTAACGGGATGGTTACGTTCAGAACTTTTTCT
>NZ_JAAHGU010000165.1:10716-14662 GCF_010692685.1 Okeania sp. SIO2F5
CAGGAAATACACCTAAAGAAATGGAGTGTAAATTATTATTTTATGACCGCTATGGAGTAGAAGAATATTATGTTTATGACCCGCAAAAAAATAGTTTAACGGGATGGTTACGTTCAGAACTTTTTCTGGAAATAATTGATGAAATGAATGGTTTTGTTTCTCCTAAATTACGAATTAAGTTTGAGTTAACAGCAGAAACGCTAATTTTGTATCGTCCTGATGAACAAGCATTTACAGATTATATGGAAGTTCAGCAACAATTGGAGGCAACAGAAAACCGTGCTTTAGAAGCAGAAAGTCGTGCTTTAGAAGCAGAAAGTCGTGCCACTGTTGCTGAAGAGCGTGCCAAACGTTTAGAACAATTATTACGAGAAGCAGGGATAGATCCCGAAAGCAATGGATAGTTCAACAATTAATAATGAATAATGATTGAAGAAGGAGACAGGAGACAGGAGACAGGAGGGAAATTACATGATGATTCGCTCCCCCAAGTAATTTTGAACACCGTGGGGTATTAAACCCATAAAGAAAATGATAATTAATAATCATTAATTACCTCTTCCTTTCAAGAATAGGATTGACTCAAAGGAAAATTTTTCTTTATGATGCCCTTAAAATGGGAGGCTTTAAAGCACAATTTTCGGTTAATTTTTTAGAGAAAATAGGCGGTCGCTAAATAATTTGTAGGAGTAAATTTTATGAAAATTAAAAAATTTCTGAATCTGACTTTTTACAGTATCTTTTTGGCCTGGAATCTGACATTTTTAGGATCTGTATATTTCTGGATTTTGCCAACTATTGGATGGTCTTTAATTGAAGATACTTTATCTGGTTTAATTCCCAGTCAATTTTTAATTACTTTCATTGGAATAGTAGCAATTCCCACTATTTTTACTATCATTGGTGGATGGCATTTTCGGAAACAACCTCTGCAATTATTCCGTTTATTTTATGGAGTTGAAGCTCCTTTATTTTTACTCTGTTTATTACGTTTTTTTGTACTGCGAGAACTTACTCAAGCTAGTACTTTAATTTTAGCCACAATCTTCATTAGCATTATCGCTTTTGCTCTGGAAATGTTATATGGTTATGCTAATCGAAATAAGTTAGTATCGTGGCTACAAATGTTTGCCCACAGCCTGATGTTATTAACTGGTTTATATGTGGGAGTATTACTACTATTTTATGCCGTGCCAGTATCTGTAATGTTAGTACGAGAATTTTTCTCATTTTACTGGCTTCAAGGAATTATTTCTGAGTTAACTTATTCTCCTGGCTATGTATTTACATTGCTCTTATTTTTATTTGTCTTGGCTTTAACAACAACTTTATTTGTGTTTATGCCCTCAGCATTAGCCAGTTTATACGTTAATTCTGGACAAAGAATACTCAGAACATTTGCTAATCAACATGGTCATCAACGTACATTTCAGGGAATTATTGCGGTCATAACTGCTTGGATGATTCTATTTGTTTCATTTCAACAACAACCCCAAGTTGTAGCTTTTCAAATGTTAGATTTACCAGTCAGAAATGAAAGCGATCGCCAAGAACTTTTAGCTAATTCTAATTTAATTAAAGATGGATTAGTTAATGCCTATTTATCCTCATATCGTTATCTAAGTACGGCTGCCAGAAGTAACCAAATTCGGATCATGTACAGAAGCACATTTGGTTTGCCAGAATCAATTAATCAAACATTACAAGATTACTTCAATCATCTGATGTCACCCTTCTTATATAAAGGTGACGATAAAGACAAACAAAAAGCAGCCAAACTCTACAGTGATTTTTTCGATACACCGATTCAAAAAGCAGAACAAAAAGCAATTATTAATGCTATTCAATCGACAGCAAATCTAGATGAAGTGAAAGCTGGATTATTAAATATTGGGGAACAAAAAGTCTGGCTGAAAAACCAAGAAATTACAGTAAAAGAAAATAGAGATTGGGCAGATATAGAATTATATGAAATTTATGAAAATCAAACCTTTGAACCTCAAGAAAATCTCTATTATTTTACCCTCCCAGAAAGTGCAGTTATTACAGGTATTTGGTTAGGGGATACCGACAACCGCGCCCAACGTTTTCCTTTCAAAGTTTCGCCCCGTGGTGCAGCACAAAAAGTCTATAATTCTCAAGTCCGAAGAGAACGTCCGGTCGATCCTGCTCTCCTAGAAAAAGTCGGGCCTCGGCAATATCGTTTACGAGCATTTCCAGTACCAGCAAAGTTGTCAGTAAGGGAACGAAAAACTAACCCAGACCGACCAACACAAATGCACTTGTGGTTAACCTATCAAGTAATGGCAAAGGATAATAGTTTTGCTTTACCGAAGTTGAGAGAAAAACGTAATATCTATTGGAATAAAAACACCAAACGAATTTACAATACCAAGTCTGTCAGAGGCGATCGAGAAGCATGGTTGCCATCTAGTCTGACCGCAGTTACTCAAACGACTGCACAACAACATCAGATAAATTTTGCCAATGGATATCAAATTTCTGCTCAACCTTTAGTAACGCGAGAAAGATTTTTACCAGAAAGTGAACGGTTTGCAGTGGTTGTGGATACTTCCTACAGCATGAGAGCTAAAACCAAAGAACTAAAACAGAATATTGACTGGTTAGTGGCAAATGGTTTGGGAGACCTGAGTTTCAGTAACGGTGATGCAGATATATATTTGACTAATGTCGGTTTTCCACCAGAAAGGATAGATGATATTAGTCAGTTTGATGCTGAGAAAGTTACATTTTTCGGTACGCTCCAATATAAGGAAATGCTCGAACAATTTCTCCAGTTACGAGGGGATACTCGCTACAATGGATTGATATTGGTGACTGATGAGGGTAGTTATGAACTCTCGGATGACACTCAAGAAATGCCCAACTTATCTACTCCTTTGTGGATGTTGCATTTGGGAGCGATGCCACCTGCTTATGATGATGCCACATTAAAATTGATGCAAAAAAGTGGGGGTGGTGTGGCGACAAAACTTACCGAGGTATTCCAGCAAGTTACCGCAAAATCAAAATTAGGAAAATCTGTTGTAAGTGTGGCAGATGGGTATGCTTGGTTTATGGAGAAAAAATCTGGTGGGGAAATAATAGAGGATAATTTTGCTCCTCTGGCAGCTCAAAAGTTAGTTTTGGGGTTGAGTAAAAAAATGAACTTGGAGACTCTGGAGGAGTTGGATGCTATTCACGCGATCGCCAAGACCTATAAAATTGTTACGCCTTATTCTTCCATGATCGTCTTAGTTAACGACGAACAACGGGAAGCACTCAGACGTGCAGAAGCAGCAGCAGACCGTTTTAACCGCAAAGTTGAGGATGGCAAGGAGCAGTTAACTGACCCCAATAACCCATTAGAGAATGTAAGTGTACCCGAACCTGGTATGGTATTAGGAATGGTGGCAATGGGATTTTTCTTGATTTATTTTGTTAGAGAATAGGGAATGGGGAGTAAATGTCTTGTATCTATAATTAGAGATGGCATAAACGCCAAGAGTCATCTGAAAGATAACTTCAGCTATTAACCAAGGATTTTAATCTTTGGCGAGCCATCTTTGTCATCTACCCAGAAATAAATTTCCGAACTGCATAGCATAAGTCCTGATAATAAAGATCGCTAGAAGTAAGAGAATATAACTAGGCAAAATAGGTCTTGTTTGAAATTAATCGCTATTTTAAATTAAGAGCCATCTTTGTCATCCCCTAAGAAAGAAATTTCTGGGCTGCATCGCAGTTGAAAATTTCCCAAAAGCGATCGCTATATATAGCAATGAGCGCTGGCATCTTTACATGTTACATAGATATTTGCAATGTAATATAAAAGTAACTGTATGAGCTGTATTTTTCATAAATTAGGCGATCGCTAAACCTTAAAGTTTTAAGGATGTCTGTAATGGTATTGATAATTTACAGTTTATAGCTTGAAATTGTTTAC
>NZ_JAAHGU010000166.1:0-14243 GCF_010692685.1 Okeania sp. SIO2F5
TTGCTACTAATGACCTGAGCAAATGCAGTAAAGATGATGTAGAATTTGAATCTCAAACCAGATGGAAAGTTGAAGATATCAATGGAGAAATTAAGCAATTAACAGGTCTATGCTCCTGTCAATGTCGTCTGAGAAAAATTCAAATAAATCATATTACTTGTGGAATGTTAGTCTGGAATTTTTGAAAAAGATTAGCAGTAACAATAGGAAAAACTATTTACGAAGTCAAACATGAATTACTCTGCTGATTATCTGCTCCAAGAACTGAAGAAACCCACAATCAAATTCAGAGCGGTTTTTATTTGATAGGTATTTTTTGACTCTTGTTTTGATCATGATACTTTTCTTGAGGCGTTAGCGGAGCTTTGCTGAGGCAATCGCTCTCTATTTTTCAGCGTTGGCGGAGGGAGCAAGTGCGGCAGCTATATCGCTCTACATTACCATACGCTATATATGCTGTCTTTGCGTAAGTCCTGTCTATAAAGACCAAAACGATAATGCGGTTGTTTATCCTCAATATTTGAGAAAATCACAGAAGAAATTAAAACGCCGACAAAAGCAATTAAGCAAAAAGTTTGTTAAAGGCAAAAAGCGGTGCGACCCCGCGTCGCCGACAGGCGCAAGGGAACGCGCACCAAGACAGCCTCAATCAAACAATTATCACAAAGCCAGAAAAAGACTAGGGTTATGCCACTTGAAGGTGAGTAGACAGCGTAAAGACTGGAGCATTAAGCAAGCTCGGTGCGTAGTAGCATCTAACGATGTTGTCGTCTATGAAGACCTGAAGATACAAAACATGGTCAAAAACCATCATTTGGCAAAGTCAATATCTGATGCATCGTGGTATCAATTCACGATAGGGGCTAGAATATTATGGAAAAATTTGGGATAAGGCAGTTGTTGCGGTGAATCCCAAATACACTTCGCAAGATTGTTCTAATTGTGGGCATAGAGTCAAGAAAACTTTGTCAACTCGTACTCATGTTTGCCCTAGCTGTCATGCTGAAATATGTCGTGATACTAACGCAGCACGAAACATCTTGAATCGTGGATTAGAAATAATAGGTATTGAGTGGAATCAAGGTACCGTAGGGCATAGGTCAACCTATATTGGTAATAGGGAACGCTTTGGGAGATAACGGCCTCTGCTAATGATGGGCAACTTGCCGATCGTAAGTTGTGTCGATGAGCAAAGAATCACTTGTTTGTGAGAATCCCCGCACCTTTAGGTCGGGGAGTATGTCAATAGGCGTTGTTCACTCCCATATACCATTACGCGACCAGGACTACTAAACCTAAACCCTAACACCTATAACCTTCTTCAAACCAACTTGCGATCAACAACTGAAATTGTTTATTTCTAAGCTTTAAATACAATTGCAGGATCGATACGAGTTACTTTTTGAATGGCAAAGAAAGCTGACCCGACACACATAAAAACAGTTATACCTAGCACTCCAAGTGCAGACAAAGGTGTAATCAAAATAATAATTCCTTTGCTTGCCACCCAAGTACTCAATCCTAAACATACCAACATTCCAGGGAGATAACCTAAAACTGCCATCCAAATTGCCTGCTCCACAATTACTGCATACAATTCTTGATCAGATGCACCCATGGCCTTGAGAGTACCAAATTCCTTCAGGTGGTCAGACACAGATGAATACAAAATTTGGGCGACCACTACTATGCCCACAATTACACCTACTACTGCACCCATTCCCAAAACTAAACCAATATTTGTTCGTGCCAACCAAAAAAATCTGGTTTTCTCAGATAGTTCATTTTTAGTGTAAGCATTGGTAGCTGGCATCGCCTCTTCTATTTTTTGTTTTAATACTTGTAAATCTTCACCTGGTTTAGCTTTGACTAATATATAAGCGATCGGATCTGCTACTTCTAAATTTTTTGGTGCTGGTGTTTCTTCCAACTTTTGAGTGGGGTCTTTTTTTTCTACTACTTTTGTACATTGAAGATTTCCTGCTCCTACAACTTTGCAGTTAACTTCGGCGTTAATACCTGCACTAATATATGTGTTAGCGTTTTCTAGGGATGTAAATAATAAGGTACTTGATACAATTGACTGAGTACCTTTGGTAACTGCGACTAATTTTGCTGGTAGGGAACCTGCTATCGCCATTGTTCCTACTCCTTCTGCAAGCATGCTAGATAGCCTACTTTGGTCGGCCATCACAGCGAATGGCTGTTTCAGGTCGCTGACGTTACCTTCAATGACTTTTCCTGGGTTAAACAGTTGTCCATCTGGGTTAAATCCCACCACCATTAATGGACTCATTTCTCCATTCTGAGGCCGCCATCTGACTGATCCTAAAATCAAAGCTTCTGCTCGTTGGACACCTTCTATAGTTTTGGCTTGATTCAATTGACCGTAAAGTAAGGGGTCTGTCAGCTCGAAGTTGACCATTTGATTAGAGGCGATCCAAATATCTGCGTTGGATTTATCTATTAGTAGGGTTGTGGAACGAGCAAACCCATTTAATATGCCTGTTTGAATTGTCACTAAGCTGACTGCAAATAATATCCCTGCTTGGGCTACTATAAACCGAGGAATATCTTCTAATAAATTTTTGCGAGCTATAGAAGCCATCTTGTTTTAGTCAAAAGTACTAATAGATAGGTTTACCAACAATATATAGCAGGCAACAGGCAACAGGCAACAGGCAACAGTGAGAAAAGTATTTCTCTGTCTTACAGTTCATCATCAATCTATGTCCTAACTAACTCGTCCTTTGCTATAACAATATCAATCTGCTCTGCTCTGAAGTTTTATACAAAACTCACAACTAAATACGGTAAAAGTATTTCGATCCACCTTCGGTTGAGAGAAGTAGTAAGTAGAAAATCAAAGATCAAATCTTTCTCTTTGGTCGTTGGATTTAATATCTCATTGTTTATTCCTTGTTTCCTTCTGCCTTTGTTTCTTGCTTTTTAATTTCTCTTTGTTTTGCTAATTCTTCTTGATGTAGCTCTCTATCTTTAATGGTTAGTAATTCTGGTATGGTCACAAATTCATAACCTTGTTTTTTCAAGCCAGCAATAATATTGGGTAGAGCTTCAACAACGTGACCTCTTGGGCCACCACCATCATGTAGTAAGACAATTCCACCATTGCTAGCTTTATTCAAAACTTTTTTAGTAATTTCTTTAGCTGACCTGTAATACCAGTCTACGGAATCAGCAGACCATAAGACTACGGTGTGTTTCCGTTCTTTGGCGTAGTCGGCTAAACCATTCACTAGGACACCACCAGGTGGACGAAATAGATTGGTTGTCCTGCCTGTGATTTTGTATATCAGGTCTGCTGTACGTCCAATTTCACTTTTGATCAGGTCTGGACTCATTTTACTCTTTTTAGAAGGGTGGTTCCATGTGTGGTTAGCAATAACGTGACCTTCTTCTACAATTTTTTTGCCTATTTCTTGACGTACGTTTAAATGTTGGCCGACTACGAAAAAAGTTGCCCGAATATTATGCTTTTTGAGAATATCTAATATTTGTTCTGTAGTTTTGTTCCACGGACCGTCGTCAAAGGTTAAGGAAATAACTTTCTGTTTGCTATTGAGAGTAATATTTTTAACTGTTTGACTTTGGAATCTTTTAGGGACACTAAAGTTAAAGGTTTTTAATTCTAATTCCCTCAGTTTTTGTTTAGTATTATTAATTTTTTTGGCAACAACAGAACTAATTTTAATTATTTCTAATGGAGTTTCTTTGCTATTTACCGATTGATTGATTGTCTTTGTACTTGTTGCTGTTTTTACTGTATTTGTATTTGTTGCTGTTTTTACTGTAGTTGCTTTTGTATTTGTTTGTTGATTTGTCCATATTTCCATGGGCAATAACATTCCGATTAAGAAACTTCCACTAGCAGCTATCACTGTTGCTAAAGATTTCCCTTGTCTGGATAGTGAACCTAAGTTTGTCATATTTCTCCTACACACCTTGTGTCATTGTGTGAAATTATTCGGTAATTTTTTCAAGTTCAAACTTTTTAATTTTTTAGGTAGTCTAACCATTATTTTTATTTTGAAATAATAGCTATTTTAAAATAAAATTATTGAGAAAAATAAAATACTTGATTCTCCTCCTGAGTTTAATCTAACTAATCTTAATCTACTAAGTATTTCCCGGATTAAATGAACTATGGTAGTGGATTTTTTTGTCTGTAAATATCTACAATTTTTTGAGTAACTTCCGCTATGCTTAAACCATCGGTGCTAATTTCTATAGCATCTAGAGCTTTTCGTAAGGGAGAAATTTTCCGGTTAGCATCTTTTTGGTCTCGTTGAATAATATCTTTTTTTACCTGTTCTAAGCTGATATTAGTTTGACCTTTTTGTTGTAACTCTAGCAGTCGCCGTCGCGATCGCTCTTCAGCAGAAGCTGTTAAAAAAATCTTTAGTTCAGCATTGGGAAATACATGAGTACCAATATCTCGTCCTTCTGCTACTATTCCTCCTTTTGTTCCAAATTTTTGTTGTTGTTCTACCATAAAATACCTGACAGTTGCCTGAGCTGCAATAGCTGAAACATGATTTGTAACTTCCCTGCTCCGAATTGCTGTTGTCACATCCTGGCCATTGATCGTGACATGGTTATTTTCAGGGCCATTAAAACTAATCTGACATTGACTGACTAACTCTGCTATTTGGGGTTCATCTTCTACTGGGATGCCAGCTTGTAATACCATCCATGTTACGGCTCGATACATTGCCCCTGTATCCAAGTACAAAAGTCCTAATTTTTGTGCGACTAATTTGGTTACTGTTGATTTGCCAGCTCCAGCAGGACCATCAATGGCAATTATTGGTTTGCGGTTTCTCAAAAGTATATTATCTATTAAACGGCAAGATCCAATATGAGCAGCGATCGCTAATAAACCTATATGCTGAATATTTTCTAAAGGTTGTAAACTTTCTGGATCGACTATTTCTACATACTCTAGTTTTATAAATGGTAAAGTTGCCAATTGTTCCTGCACAGCATTTTTAATTTTTTCGACAATATTTGCTGCATTTCGATTTTCTAAAAATACTTTTCTACCATGACAAAGAGAGCTATATAATATGGAAGCTTGCTGTTTTTGTTCGATAGTTAAATATTGATTGCGAGAGCTAATAGCTAATCCCGAAGCTTCACGAACTATTGGACAAGAAATAATATTAACTGACAAACTGAGGTCTTTAACCAACCTTTGAATAATTGCTAATTGTTGAGCATCTTTTTGCCCAAAATAAGCATTATTTGGCTGAACTAAACTCAATAATTTAGTTACAATAGTGGCAATTCCTTGAAAAAAATCTGGTCTAGAAAGACTACACATAACTGATGTCATGCTAGATGGAGGAACAACTGTAGTTGTAGAATTTTGGGCATTAGTAGACAGCTCATTTTCCATATTCATCGTTTCAGGGGTGGGAGCAAAAATAATATCTACACCTTCTTGTTCGCATAGTTTTTTATCTGCTTCTAACTGCCGAGGATATTGTTGGAAATCTTCACTAGGAGAAAACTGTAAAGGATTAACAAAAATAGTTACAACAGTAATTTTATTCTCTTCTTTAGCACGTTTAATTAGGCTTAAATGTCCTTTGTGTAAAGCTCCCATTGTTGGTACTAAACCAACAGTATGTGGAGATTTTTGTAGATCATTTTTCAAAAAATTTAAGTAGCATTGCAAAGCTGCAGTAGTAGTAAATAGACGCATTTTTTATAAAAATAATTATTGATAATTGGTAAGCATTCAGCACTCAGCACTCAGCACTCAGCTATTAAGTTATTATCCTAGAAGGAGAATTCAAAATTACGTTTGCGTAGCATTCCGTAGGAAATGATGCTAATAGCTGAATGCTTACCATTGCTATACTCAAGTTTATTAAGTATATTTTATTTCCTGTTCCCTACTAACAAATCTTATAGCAATTGAAGCAAAAGATGCGGACAGTTCAAAAGCTTAAAACTCAGACAAAGCAATATTTTCCCTATTACTTCTTCCTTCTTCCCTCTTCCTTCTTACTTCTTACTTCTTCCTCTATATATAATAGAAAAAGGAGGAAAAGATAGACTTTTCCCCCAAACTATTTATATAGACACTCTCACGAAACTATTAGAGTTACTACTCCTGTAATGATGTAGAGTGAAACATTCAATAAAATGCCAAAATTAAGATCCACGAGAATCAATAACCTCAACTTTTACAGGAGCAACTCCACTATGAATCATACCTAAAATACGAGCTGCCGCAGCGGATAAATCAATAACTCTGCCTCGAATAAATGGGCCTCGATCGTTAATTCTGACAACGACTGAACTACCATTATTGAGATTAGTCACTCGTACCTTTGTTCCAAAAGGCAGAGTTTTATGGGCTGCTGTCATTGCATATTGATTGTAACGTTCGCCACTGGCACTTAAGTTACCATGAAATCCAGGGCCGTACCAAGAAGCCCAACCTTGATCTTGGAAAGTAATAGGCCTAACAGCTATTTTTTGTGGTTCTGGCTGTGGTTTTGGTTTTGGTTGACCCGCTATTTCTTTTAAAGGAGGGGCATTATTAACTTGTCGTCTGAGACGGTTAGTTGCTTGTAGGGTATCTGTGGCTAAATCGTTAGTAGTATCTGGCAGAATAGTTTGCTTATCTATTTCTACTAATTTTTGGTCATTAACCAGAATCATGTAGCTTTCAGTATCTGTGTCCCACTTAGCTGTAATATCCAGATTAGGGTTTTCCTGCATAAGCTGATTTAGTTGGGAGGCAACTATTGATGCTCGCCACACAGGATCTTTTTGTTGGTTTGAATTAGAAGATTGAATAGTAGCTACTTTCACCGAAGAGTCTGAGTTAGACTCTGGACTATTATTTGCCTTCTTATCCTGAGAGTCAAGAAAAGTAAGAACTGGAATATTACGAACATAGAGAGTTGCAGCTTGACGACCAGTTAATTCATGGGCCATAATTTCAGTGACAGTCTCCTTCCCTTGTCTTGTGTTTAACTGGTATTCTCCAACTTTGAACACATTTGCCTGTCTATTGGCAACAGTTTTCTGTAAGTTATCATTTATTTCTAAGCTTCTATCTGTTGGTTCGTTCTTTTGATAAATTTTGTCTTCTTGAAGAGTATCAGCATAAGAGTAATCTACACCTACACTAGAAAATATCAAGAAAGTAGTCAGAAAAGTCCAAATTTTGTACTTCATAAACCTATTTTTTTAAGCTATTTTTTTTAAGAAGCACCCATTGAGTTGAACTTATCTGGGCATAGTCCAGCTAAGACTATTCCGGATAACCCAAACTCTTAGAAAAAATCTACTCAAAACGAGTAATTGTATCCATCTCGTCTGTGAATGGGTTGGATATGATTTCGAGATACAGACAAGATTTTATCCCCATGTCGGATGTCAAAATTACCTTTACTTCTGACAGTTTTAATCCTGACTCCCTTTAATCCAATGTTTTTGCCTTTGACGACATTGATCATATCTCCAGTTTTCCAACCTGGTACAGGTTTTTTAGCCTGATAACCCTTGCGGGGAAAACCATATTTGTCCATCTGTACCATCTGCCTGCAACCATGTCCCATTGCTGTTACCATTAGGGGTTGATTCGTCAGCATTGCCATGCCAGGTTTGCATGGTGTTAATGGTTTTTTACTCGCGTCAAGCACGAATACATAATTAGTTGAGTTGGACATTTTTGCGTCCCTCCTACAAAAAGTGTAAAGTTGGCCTCGCCTGGTTATTTTGGCTTGTTAAGTTCGACACACTGGTTTTTCAAATCTCTTTACCTGTTTAATGCCAAACAATAGAGGTCGGAACTGGCCACGCATCCCGACGTATTGTGACCAAAATAACGTTTACTTATTGCTAAGTAGGCTGGACTAACCATTTAAGCGATTTGAGCGCTTTGATTAGATTTGTGGTTAGTCTTCGATGTTTAAGTATTATTAAGAGACTGCAATAGAGTATCACAAACTTTTAAGATTGGGAATCAAATTAGAAAAAAAATTTGGTTAATTTTATAGATACAAGACTGATGGTAAACTTCTAAAGGCTAGACATCCTGACAAAGCTAGTGTCGCTACGCGGAAGTTAAAAATCAAAATTCAAAATTCAAAAGCATTGATTGGTAAGGCTTTTAAGATTTTGTAACTGGTCAGTTATTTCCGCCGTCCTGCACTAGGGATTGATGAAATTGCCTTTGCAAGATTGAGAATCTGCAAAAATGGGTTTCTTAATTTCTTGTTGTCTAGCGCACAATCAAAGTTTTGGCCTAAGACATGATGGATTATAAACAAGCTGGTGTTGATGTTGAAGCGGGTCGTGAATTTGTAGATAATATCCGCAATATGGTTATTAGTACCCACCGACCAGAAGTTTTAGGAGCATTAGGTGGGTTTAGTGGATTATTTGCTTTGCCAAGTGGTTACAAAGAACCTGTTTTGGTTTCTGGTACTGATGGTGTGGGCACAAAATTAAAACTGGCAAATACTCTTAATTGTCATCATACTGTTGGTATTGATTTGGTTGCTATGTGTGTTAATGATGTGTTGACATCGGGGGCGGAACCTCTATTTTTTTTGGATTATTTAGCAACAGGAAAATTGAATCATCAACAGTTAACTGAAGTGGTTTCTGGTATTGCTGAAGGATGTCGTTTAGCAGGGTGTGCTTTAATTGGAGGAGAGACTGCTGAAATGCCTGGTTTTTATCCACCTGGTGAGTATGACTTAGCTGGTTTTTGTGTGGGAATTGTGGAAAAAAGTTTAATTTTGGACGGGTCTCAGGTAAAAGTAGGGGATGTGGCGATCGGGTTGGAAAGTAGTGGTGTTCATAGTAATGGTTTTAGTTTAGTTAGAAAGATTATTGACGAGTACAATATTTCTCTACAAGATTGCCCAGATTTTTTGAATAATAAAAGTTTGGGAGAGGCGCTATTAACCCCAACAAAAATTTATGTTAAGCCAATTTTAGCAGGGCAAAAAGCGGGTTTAGATATTCATGGTATGGCTCATATTACTGGTGGTGGTTTACCAGAAAATTTACCTCGTTGTTTGCCAGAAGGAATGTCTATTGATATAGATAAAAGTAGTTGGGATATTCCTCCTATTTTTAGATGGATTTCTGAAGTTGGTAATGTTGAAAAGGAGGCAATGTTTAATACTTTTAATATGGGGATTGGTTTTGTGGTTTTGGTGCCACGAAATCAGGCAGAAATAACGATTAATTGGTTTGCTTCTCAGAGGATAAAGGCTTATTATTTGGGTGAAGTTAATTAGTTTTTGATAATGGATTGAGCAAAAATTAGGGATAATTTTTTTGATGAGGGAGTAGGCTATCGCTAAAGTAATTTATTCAATTATCAATCTTTGTTATTGTCGTCACATTTATAATTTAAATTACCTAAATCAACGAAATATCTCTAAGTTGTTTATGCAAAAAAGATAAAATAAAGTAAGGAATTACAATTATGTTGACATAATATAAATTGACACAAAGAGTTAATTTTGTAATTGAATGATGAAGATAAGCATAATTAAAATCAGACTTGAATATTGCGACCGCAATATTTAATCTTAGTAGGCTAAAATTACGATGGTTTATGATGATTTATTTGAATAAAACACACATTCCGCACGTCAACTTGTAACATTAACAGTAGTATATCAATCTGTAGCTTGGTTAAGTATTTATACTATGCAAATCATCTCAATTACTTTTTTAGTCGATCAAATTCCGAGTAAATAATTAAGTATAAATACTTGCTTGATCGTGTACTTGATCGTGACACCTATGATTTTCTTCAGAATTGCTGTCTCCTGCCTCCTGACTCCTTCTTCGGTTGCTACATTTTGTGGTGCGGAATGTGGGATAAAAATTTCCTTGATTTAATATCTAAGTAAATAAGTATGAAATGGCAAATTGGTGAGCGATCGCTGTTGCATACAATATCTGATATCTAGCAACTTTTCCAAAATTATTAAATAGTTTTCACGATCTAGTTAATTAAATGAATATTAATCATTCTAAGAGTAATTCTTAAAAATCTTATTTTAAAGGTGTAATTTTTCTATAGTCCTATCGCTGGAAAAATGTGTGTTCAATGATTTTTATAGGTTTAAAACTATGAGTATTTTCAATATAAATTATGAGTAATTTTCTAGACTTAAATCAAAAGTAAACAAAAAAAAATTAACAGTGAAATAGTAAAGTACACAATTAATAAATAATTTATTGGTCTAGTTGAAAATATGATAAAGAAGAAGTATATTCCTACCCCTATAGTTGAGAAAAAAAAGCGTAAAAAAGTAAAGGTGGTAGAGAATCTGGAGACCCGTCGCTTATCAACTCTCTATGTTATTTGGCGATTCCTAGTTTATTTTGCAAGAATACAATATCGCAAGTTTACTGGTAAGTCAGATGTGCAAAAAACAGCCACTCAATTACGAGAAATCTTTGAAGAGTTTGGTGGTTTTTGGGTAAAAGCAGGTCAGATACTCGCGCTACGAACAGACCTTTTTCCCGATGAAGTATGTGATGAATTACGAAGTCTACAATATGAAGCTCTTGGGTTTCCTTTCCACATAGCACGCTCAACTATTGAATCAGAATTAGGTGCCCCTATAGGCAAAATCTTTGATAGTTTTGATGAGCAACCTCTGGCAGCTGCCTCTATTGCTCAAATTCATAGAGCAGTTTTGCGGAAAAAGAATAAGAAAATTTCTGTAGTAGTTAAAATTCAGCGTCCTGGTTTGGCAGATGCTTTCAAGCGAGATTTAGATGTAATTAAGATTTTTGTTAACTTATTGGTATCTTTCAATGTTGCTCCTTATTTCCGTTGGGAGCAGTTTGTAGTAGAACTGGAAAAGACTTTTAAGGAAGAGTTGGATTTTCGTTATGAAGCTGCTAATGGTCGTCGCATGAAAAAGAACCTCAAACTCCATAAAATATATGTCCCAACAGTATATCAGAAATATTGTAAACGTAGAGTTTTGGTGATGGAATTTATAGACGGTGTTTTGATGTCTGACTACATTAAGATATTACTGAGCGATCGCCAGAGAGCAAGGCAGTGGGATGACGAAAACGATGTAGACTCCAAAGAAGTTGGTGAAAAGCTGTTGCTATCTTTATTACGACAAATCTTTGAAGATAATCTTTATCATGGAGACTTACACCCAGGTAATATAATTTTATTACGCAAAAGCAAGTTTGTATTAATTGATATGGGAAGTACGGGAACTCTGGACGCAGAATTCAGAAGAATTTATTTTAATTATATAAATGCTCTCTCAGAGGGAGATTTTCCTAAAGCTTCTGATTATTATATCCGGTTGTGTATAGATGTTCCGAAAGCAAACATTCCTAGAGTCAGGGTTGATATGGCTCGTGGATTTGATTCTTGGTCAGCTAAATCTGAACTCAAGGGGTTATCATATCGGGAAAAGTCCTTGGGTGGGGCTACCCAAGAAGTTAATCAAGTAACCTTTGAGAACGGAATACCAGCTAATTGGACACTTCTGAAAATTAGTAGGTCTTTCTTTGCATTAGATGGCTCACTGCAATATCTCTTGCCAGAACTAAATACGTTCAAGATCCTCAAAAAGTACAATAAGGAAGCCGATCGCCGTGCTTTAATTAATAGTCTGCGTCCTAATAATATTAGGGCGTCGCTTCAGCAGTTATCGGATACTTTTAATCAGTATAACGATATAATTTTGCCTCAACTACGACAGCGAACTATAGCTTTTGAGTTAACAGTTAACAGGTCTGCTCTGACGTTGGCAGTGATTTTGCGTAGTTTGTCATCTGTATGGCTGATAAGTGGGTTTGGCACATTGTATGTCTTCCTCTATCAGCAATATTTTGAGATTATTCAACCTATTAATGTTGAAGTTGTTGATGAAGTTGTGAGACAGTTGCCATACATACCATATTTGGAGTGGGTAGGGATATTGATTGTTGGGGGATTAACTTTCAGGGTTTTATTAGCTTGTGTAAATATCCTGGAGCGTAAGGAGTTTGGTAATTAGAAAAGTTTATTAATTTTATTAATTAGATAACAATAAAATATTGATTTAAGTGGGAATGAGTATGTTATGGTTTTACTGTCATGGGTAAATAATCCAAGACATTAAGCAGTATTGAACTTAATGATGAAGAATCATAATTTAACGATCAAGAAGCTAGCAACTATATTAGTTGTACTTATTACCATACTGTCCATGGCAGTAGTGACTCCGGCTCAAGCCTGTAGCCGGTTAGTCTACGATACTGGTTCAAATGGACCAATTACTGCCCGCAGTATGGACTGGTTTCATGACCCCCAGGCTGAACTCTGGTTCTTTCCGGCGGGCGAGCGGCGTGAGGGTGGGGCTGGTCCAAACTCAATTAAATGGAAGTCAAAATATGGCAGTATCATTACCTCGAGCTATGACATCGCCACTGTTGACGGCATAAATGATCAGGGTCTCGTTGCCAATCTCCTCTTTTTGGCGGAGACGGACTACGGTGATATTGGACCATGCGATCCAACCTTGTCCGTTGGAGGCTGGGGTCAATATGTCCTTGATAATTATGCAAACGTTGCAGAGGCAGTCGAAGGACTGGAAGAACTGGACAAAAAATCCTTAAAAATCGCCACAACCACCCTTAAGGAGCTCGGGGAGACACTAAGACCTAACTCCATACCGCAACCAATTATAGTAGCGATGGGAGAAGCGAACTTTGCACTTCACATGGCGCTCTCGGATAACACTGGGGATTCAGCGATCATTGAATACCTTGGTGGTGAGATGATTGTCCATCATGAAAAAACAGCTAATGTGCTGACCAATGACCCAACCTTCGACCAACAGATTGCCATCAATAGCTATTGGAATAGCCTCTACAAAAATTTGGAAGGTACAATTGGGTTATTTCTGCCAGGTACCAGCAGTCCATCAGACCGGTTTGTCCGGGCTAGTTATTACTTGGATAAAATGGGTCCTCGGTTGGCAGCAGAGAAAAAGTTGGCATCGAAAGCATCGGGCTTCATCCTCAATAAAGATCAGGAGCGGCGGAGTGAATTAGCAGCAGCGCTTGGCATCATCCGCAACGTCTCTGACCCTATTGGTCTAGATGGTTTCGGCATAGGTACCACGCAATGGCGGACTCTTGCAAACCAAAGTCTTCCGACGAAAAATGTAAGTGATGATCCAAATGCCACCTACTTTTTTGAATTCACCGAGAATCCGAGTGTTGTCTGGGCTAATATCAACAAGCTGGCTGAACAAGGAGTTGTGAGTAATTTTGACTCTATTAATAATCCTTTATTGTCAGGTGATGTGTCAGAAAAATTTGAAGAAGCAGATGCTTTCTCCTGGGATATCTCTTGCACTCTTGATAACTCCTGCGTGAGTCCCCTAAATAACTAAACAAGGGAACCAATAGTTTATTGGTATTCTCAATCTTTTGACTACTCCCCGGACTGAAGTCACGGGGATTCTAAGTTGATACTACGCAACAGGATAAATCCGTGTTGCTCCGTTTCTTCTTAGCTGACCAAAGATATACTCTCTGGGGACAAGTCAAAGTGCCCCTACACAGTCGGCTGAAGTTTAAACTTAGCTTTCTGCTTACTTTTGCAATTATATTTGCAGCTCCATTACAGTCTGCATTTATCAAGCAATTATTACCAGTTCCATACAAACCACGCTGTCTTGATGCAGTCGCTCATGGGGGAAACCCCCAAGACCGCGCTGCATCGCTTTATTCTTTTTCCTGACGGTTTCCAATCATCGGGTTTCTCACCATAATTAGGTAGATAGTCACCATCTAAAAACGAAGCAATACTTGTATAACTTTCTTCAGTTTCTATAAAAATAATTCCATATTCATCGCACAACTGAGCTATTCTTTCTTTGAGTCTAGCTGTGGGAATTGGTACAAATTCTGAATTACTTTTTTTTCCTAATTTTATTTCATTTTTCTGACCTTTATTCCAACCAAATACAATTGTACCAATAGATTTTTTTAAACAATGATTAATTACTATTCTGGCTGCTTTATTTATACCGTCACGCACTTGACGATTACGCTTTTCTGTAATGCCAGCTAGTTTATTTGACCAAAATCCTTGAGATTTATTTTCTTTAATAGTTGATATCTGTTTGTTGTACCAACGATTCATTGATTTGAGATGTTTCCCATCCACAATTAAGCTAGTACCGACATTAGATACACAG
>NZ_JAAHGU010000167.1:0-14049 GCF_010692685.1 Okeania sp. SIO2F5
GTAAAACTTTCAAACTATTGAGTTTTCTAGGTTCTGGCGTTGGTTGGAGGTGTTTGCCTCTCTCCCTGCGCATTTACTAATCTAGCAACTCTACTTTGGTATGTCAACCCCTTTTCTCAATTTTTTTCTGAAATCCGGATTTAAATTTGGTAAATAACGGCTCTATATCTTAGCCAGTAAGCTTTTGATGAATTAGAAATTTATAAAAAAAATTTTTGCAGCCAGAAAAATCATTCAATAACTATGTCCCTTTTTTGTTCAAGCTTTTAGATCTGGATTTTTATATCCTTGTGCTCTACAGATTATTCTGATGAGAAACGATATGGGATTCCTAAGGCTCACAAGTTAGGTTTTCTTCTTTTTTATTTATAGAACCTACCTACAATGTCGAAACTCTTTCCAGTCTTAATAGTCACTCCACAGACTTGAAATGTTAGCTCGGCCAGCTTATGCATAAATTTAAATTAAATTGCTAGTAGAAGCTTAATATTAACTGGCATTCATCCTCACCCTCGCTTTAGCTTTAAAGGATATGCCTGCTATTCTGCCAACGTTTTGATAAAATTAATTAACTCACAGCCAAGTCAAATGTCCGTAACCTTAATTTTCAAGCTATTAATTTAGGAGGAGAACTATTGGAAAAAATACTCCTACGTTTGTCTGGAATGCTCCTACGACGTTTGTTTCCAATGATCAATCTGCGACGTTTGTCTCGAATGATCGATCGCTTAAATGAACTAATTGGGCGTTTAACTTCTTGGTTAGTTATACTAATGGTCCTGGTTGGTGTTTGGAATGTGATTGGACGCTATCTAGGTAGGAGCATTGGTCAAAATTTAACTTCCAACGCTTTGATAGAAATTCAGTGGTATATTTTTGACCTGGTTTTTCTCCTGGGTGCTGCTTATGCTCTAAAACATAATGAACACGTTCGTGTAGACATTTTTTATACTAATTGGAGTCCGAAAAGAAAAGCTCTGGTTAACCTAATTGGTACAATATTGTTCTTAATCCCTTTCAGCATTATTGTAGTGATAGTTTCCTGGGGTGCTGTTGTAAATTCTTGGGCTATCCTTGAAACTTCTCCTGACCCTGGTGGATTACCCCGTTACCCAATCAAAACAATGATTATAGTTAGCTTCGTATTATTATTTCTTCAAGGAATTTCTGAAGCAATTAAAAATTATTTAGTAGTCTTTGCAGGTAAATCTAAATTATCCCCCCGTCAGGAGTCTAATGAGTCTGAGTTTTGAATCTGAATTACTTGGTCCATCAATGTTTGCAGGAGCATTGGTGTTTCTTTCCTTTGGTTATCCTGTAGCTTTTTCCCTAGGTGGAGTAGCAATAATCTTTGGTTTAATAGGTATTGGTTTAGGAGTTTTTGACCCTATATTTCTGACTGCAATGCCTCAAAGAATTTTTGGTATTATGGCTAACTATACTTTGTTGGCTATACCCTACTTTATTTTTATGGGGGCAATGTTGGAAAAATCAGGCATTGCAGAACAACTGTTGGAAACGATGGGGATATTGTTTGGTCGAGTTAGAGGTGGTTTAGCTCTGGCAGTTGTTATTGTTGGCGCTCTTTTAGCTGCTACTACTGGTGTGGTTGCTGCTACGGTGGTGGCCATGGGGTTAATTTCTTTACCTATTATGTTGCGGTATGGGTATAATAAAGAGTTGGCGACGGGTGTTATTGTTGCATCGGGAACTTTGGGACAGATTATACCTCCTAGTGTAGTTTTGGTAGTATTGGCAGACCAACTAGGAATTTCTGTTGGGGATCTTTTTATTGGCTCTATTTTGCCTGGCCTACTAATGGCAGGAACATTTGCTCTCCATGTTCTAATTGTTGCTTTTATTAGACCAGACCTTGCTCCTGCTTTACCCTCAGAGGTGCGCAGTCTAGGAGGTAAAGCTCTGGGTATTAGGGTGCTAACAGTAATGATTCCACCATTATTATTAATTTTACTGGTTTTGGGTAGTATATTTTTCGGTATTGCTACGCCGACTGAAGCTGGAGCAGTAGGGTGTGTGGGGGCGATCGCTCTGGCTCTGGCCAATGGTCGATTTAGTTGGACTTCTTTGAGAAAGGTATGTGATGTGACTCTCAGGACAACTACTATGGTGATGTTTATACTTCTTGGGTCAACTGCTTTTAGTTTAGTTTTCCGAGGGGTTGAGGGCGATCGCTTTATGTTTGATTTACTTTCTAATCTTCCTGGGGGAACGACAGGTTTTTTATTTGTCAGTATGACAATTGTTTTTTTGCTTGGTTTTTTTATCGACTTTTTTGAGATTGCTTTTATTGTTGTACCTTTATTTGTACCTGTTGCTCAACAACTTGGAATTGATTTGGTTTGGTACGGTGTAATATTGGGGGCTAATCTTCAAGCATCTTTTTTAACGCCTCCCTTTGGATTTGCACTATTTTACCTACGGGGTGTCGCACCTCCAGAGGTTACTACTGGTGAGATTTATCGAGGTGCTATTCAATTTATCTTACTTCAGTTATTGGTATTAGTTATAATTATTTCTTTTCCAGGTATTGTTAATTTTCTGCCATCATTAAGCAAATAAAGGTTTCACCTCAAAAGCTTGAGCTGATATAGATAAAACTTTTCAGCTCTTTTAAGGAATGTTCAAGCTCCAGGAGTTGCTTCAAAATAATTAAAAATTTTTCTCAACTATTGCATAAATTAAGGAATTTAATATATACTGATTTTGAACTCCAGTTCATAGGGAGTTATTCAGAACAAATATAGCTAAATTTGGAGAGATAAAGTATGTCACAGAGTTTTAGTGTTCAGCAAGCTCGACCTAGTAAAATTCAAATAGAAGTCACAGACATACCTGTGTTACAGGGAAAAAACTTAACATCAGGATTAAATTTTGATGCAGATGGTGGCGACCGTAATTTTGATGCAGATGGTGGCGACCGTAATTTTGATGCAGATGGTGGCGACCGTCATCATTAATAGTTAAGTATTCAGGTCTTTTAATTTTTGTTTTGAATATTTAGGGGTTAAGACTTACCTATTTCCCTTATTTTAACTAGCCATGTAAGTCTTGAAGTGGTGACAACTAAACAGAGCTAACGGTAAAAGCTTTACCCCTCGTTAATCAAAATATTTAGAATAATTTTTTTTTCAAAATTACGTTTATTATATTTATTTATATAGTCCAAGAAGTATTTACAGTCATTTCAGCTTAGATTGAGACAAGGGTTTCTTGCCACAGAAAGGTTTAATTTTTATTTGAAATAACTATACTATAGTAAACTCAATAGAAGAGATCAAGCATTTTTTTTTATAAATAGTATTCATAGTTTCAAAATCTCTTGAAATACTAAGAGCAACAAGTAAAAAAAGTTATTGGTGAGGAGTTAGGATTACAACGTATTCCAACTTTATCTATCTGTTAAAAAATATAAAACCAATTTTAGGTAGCTTTATAATATAAAAAGTTTAAGAATTCTATAAAAGAAACTATATTTATGATTATGTTAAAAAATTAATAGGAAAAATTATCAATTCTTTTGTACCTAAACTATTTAATACAGTTCTATCAAAGAATACAGAATCAATTTTAGGTATCTTTATAATCTCAGTAAGAAAGTTAAGAATTCTGGAAAAACCCATCTTACAGTTATTGTCAAAAATTAATAGAAAAAAATCTCGATTATGTCGTGCCTAAAATATTTAATACAGCCATTACCCCAGGAAGAGTTTCTGGAAAACAACTGGACAAAGAAAGCGATCACCATCTCCAGTAAAGGACAAAAAGATTTTACAGACCTTTTTTCATGGGACAAACTCAACCATCTATTAAACTTTCATCAAATAGAATATCCCGATGTGCGCGTGGCATTTGATGGAAAAGTTCTGGAGGCCAAAGAAAATAGAAATCTTACCCAATGGTGTCACAAAGGTGGGACCTTAATCATAGACCAAATTCATCAAAGGATTCCAGAGGTTTCAATGTTAGCCTCAAAACTTAGTTATGAGTTAGGATATCCTACTCAGGTCAATGCTTATTGTTCCTGGTCTAGCAAAAAAGGTTTTTCTCGTCACTACGATACTCACGATGTATTTATTCTGCAAGTAGAAGGAAGCAAACAATGGTATGTCTACACCGACACTTTAAAATATCCATTGCCAAATCAGAAATCATCCTCTCTTGAACCACCAGAAGAAGAAGCTTATTTAAGTTGTATTTTGCATCCAGGAGATGTACTTTATATACCTCGCGGACATTGGCATTACGCAGTTACAAAAGAAGAACCATCTATTCATCTAACTTTAGGTATTCACAGTAGAACAGGTATCGATCTATTGGAATGGTTAATCTGTAAATTACAACACAGAGAAGAGTGGAGAGAAAGTCTACCTTTAAGAATAGATAATAATTCTTTTAATCTAAGTGTAGAAACCTTAATTAAGGACTTAGAACAGTATATAAATAATCATAATATTAGCGAAGAATATTATAGCTATTTAGATAGTTTGGGAAAACCTATCTATCAATATGCTTTGCCATATCAAGCTGGATTTAATATATTTGCGAATGGTATTGAAACTAAGTTTAAAATACCTCAATTTCAACGTTTAAAAATTTCTCAAATAGCGGAGGAAGAAGATGAATATAAAATCATAGTTTCTGGTAAAGAAGTATCTATAAAAGGAGTACCCGAAAAATTCCTTGAAAATTTATTTAGTCGAGAAACATTTACTGGAAAAGACGTCATAAATTTACTCCCAGATTATGATTGGGAAATAGATATTATGCCCATGTTATCGAAGTTAGTTAATGAAAGAGTTATTTTTGTAGAACCTGGAGTTTAAACATGAATACATTTTTTTGCGCTGATGCTTGCCGACAAGCAAATGAAGATATTATTGGAAGTGGTACAAATTATTCAGTATATGTGTTGATAGAGTGCCCTTATCCTTGGGATTATAATGCTTTTGAGTCTCGTTATCTACCGGAAAACTTAGAGATTTTGATGAGAGAAGTCAATAAATCTAAACTTTCAGTCAGATTTTTACTAATTACTCAAAATCAAAATCAAAGACAAGATAATAGAAAAATTTTAATCTATGAAAAAGAGCAAACTTTATTTGTAAGTGGTTACAAAAAATATGAATTTGATGTAGATCATCCTGAAAAAATAGCTCCTGTTATTCAAAAATATTTAGTCGGGGATAATTTAGATGTTAATGCTCAAGAAAATCAAATTAGGGATATGTTAGTTTGTACTCACGGTAGCCATGACAAATGCTGTGCTAAATATGGTAATCCGTTTTATACGCAAGCTAAAAGAACTATTTCTGATTTGGGTATAAAAAATACTAGGATTTGGAAAGCAAGTCACTTTGGTGGCCATAGATTCGCACCTACTATGATTGATTTTCCTGATGGTAGATATTATGGCTTACTAGATCAGGAATCTTTTAAGTCTATTTTGCTACGAACGGGCAATATTAAATTATTAGGTGGTGTGTATCGAGGTTGGGGTATTTTACCAACTTGTATTCAGGCATTGGAAAGGGAACTTATGTTCCACCATGGTTGGGAATGGTTTGAGTATAAGATTAATTTTTTAGACCTTGATATAAATTTTGATAGAACTTTAATTCAAACTGAATTAGCTGTGGTTAAACCAGATGGATCTAGATATACTTGTCAAGGCAGGTTAGTCAAAGATGAAAGTAAAACTATTCAACTTAAAGGTTCCTGCGATGCTACTAATAGTTATGAATTTATTAAGTATTATGTTAGCCATATTAATTTCACAATTGAACGGAAAATTACTGAGAAAGTGCTTGTAAATTATCCTCATAAAAAAGCAAGTTAAAGTACATAAATTGATGGGGTATGCCTAAAAATTGAAATGGCTCACCAGTTTCAATAAAACCTATTCTTTTATAGAACTTAGAAGCACTGAGACGAGTCATTACTCTCAAATGTTTTAGTTGTTTTTCTTTGGCAATTTCAATAATTTTTTTGGTTATAGATGTTCCTATTCCCTGAGATTGAAATTCAGACAAAACGCAAAGATATGCAATACTTCCTAATTCTTTAGACATTTCCCGGAGTCTAGCTGAACCAATAATTTTTTGTTTGTAAACAGCAATAATATGTAAAGCACTATCTTCATATTCATCTTTTTCTGTTCCTATCTCCATATTTATTGGCGCTCTTAATACTAACCAACGTTGATAATACATTGCATCTTTTTCTTGTTGGTTTTGAATTAAGCGAATCTGAAATTCTTGCATTTTTAAAGCATCTTCAATGGGTGCATATCAATTTTGAATAAAGCCAAAAATTTATCGCTTTTAGGCAACAGGCAACAGGCAACAGGCAACAGGGAATATATAGAAAAAGAGTATTTTTGCAAATATTGAGATGTACCTATTGAGATGCATCCTCTTTAATTATGGCTTACCGATTAAATTTCAAACCATTGACTGAGATAGGCTAAAGCCTTTTTTGGGTTGAAAAAAATACCAGGTTTTCAGTCCAAAACCCTCAAAAAGTTAGCATAAAAGGCATAATAATTGCAGAAAAATCACTCTAATAATTGTTCCGACTACCTCCTAATTAAATTCTATTCTCCGCTTCTCCTAACTACTCCCCCACTCCCCTACTTCCCTACTCCTGAAAAAAACTTTTTCAGCAAACCCTAATTGAAGGCGATCGCTATTTCTATCAAGACCAAGCAGGATGAGATAATATAGATGCAAACATTCGTACCCCACGCAGTAAATTGGATAGAGGTAGATGGCCTTTTGGCGCACTCAAATCCCAGGTAAATTCATTTGGATATCTCGTCCAAGTATTGCCATTTTTCCAGCCAATTTTTGGCAGCAACTGATCCCAATTTTTACCTACCCTTAACCACATTTCTCTCTGTACAGAATACCCAAATTTACCTTCTGAATAAACCAACCACATAGTATTAATAGTCTGCAAATCTGGAATGGGAATACTATCTACTTCTGAAAAATAAAGCCATTTTCTTTGTATAGCGGCCTCTCCTGCCAATTCACACAATTTTTGCATAGTTAATTTATCAGCTTCTAAAAAATCTTGATGAGCTAGTTTGACTTGTATATGACTATAGTCAACATTAGATTCTGATTTTATCGGTACAATTCCTAGAGGAAAGTTTTTATTTATAAATTCATCAACTTTCGATGAATCTATTTGATGTAAAACTTGGTATATTTTTCCTGAAATTATAGTAGGTGAATCTGATTTTTGTGCTTGTAAAAATTCCATTAATATTTGCCAACCATCATTCCCTGCTTGGGCCAAAATAGGAATTACTTGTAGCTGTTTTTTTTCAGAACCAGATTCTAATTGAGACTGCAGTTCAGCTATATTAGATGAAGCGTTTGTTGTAGAATTAATCCTTGATTCTGTCATAAAATTACTGTGTATTTCAGCTTTTGAAGTTATATGAAATATAAAAAAGAATGCTACGAATAATTTAGCTGGTTAAAAAACTTTACCCAGAAATGTCGATTTGACTAAAAACAGAGTTTTACTCTAATAAATGATATGTAGGTTTTTCCTACTAACTCGGCCCTCCTGTACGTCGCCCTACTGATGGATCCCCTACCTGACTCCTGGAAACAGCCGTGCGTATTTGTAGCCAAAATCTTAGTATTTCATATTAATTGGTAATTTACAACTATTTATTATCTAAAATACGATTAATAATTGCAGTAGTGGAAGTCGAAACTTCTATTTGAACTAAAGAAATTTTACCACCATATCCCATAACTATTGATGCTTCGGGTAATGTTTCAACCGAATAGTCCCCACCTTTAACATAGATATCAGGTTTCAGCCGTTCTATCAGATGAGTAGCAGTCGTTTCATCAAACATTACTACTCCGTCCACTGGTTTCAGAGCGACTAAAACTTCTGCCCGTTGGTCTTGGGGAATAATTGGCCGCACAGGATATCCCGATTGTTGTGGCTTAATTTTTTGTACCGATCGATCACTATTTAACCCTACTATTAGCGAGCGTCCCAAAGATTTAGCTGCCCATAAATAGCGAATATGTCCTGTATGAAGTAGATCAAAGCATCCATTTGTAAATACTAAAGGCCGCCAATCAGTTGGTTGAAAATTGATTGTCTGTTCTAGTTCAATTAAATTGTACAAACCAGAAATTAGTTTTTGGGAGTCCATTCTTTAATATTTATCTTTATGTTTGATCTTCATTGACGTTTTGTCTAGTAGGTACTTGATATCCATTTTCAAAAGCATAACGAACCAACTGGGAGCGATTTTCTAAACTTAGCTTTCTCATTATTTTACTCAAATGAGTTTGTACAGTTCGAGGACTAATAAATAGGCGATCGCTGATCTGTTTATTTGTCAAACCTTGAGCTACTTCCCAAAAAACTCTTTCTTCTGCTGGAGTTAGAGGTAGTGGTTCGGGGATTTCCTGAGATTTTGTTGTTTGAGTTAGATGCTTTTCAATAAGCTTTTTTATTTCCAAATGAACTCGACGAGAACGGTCTAATTGAGCCTCAATTTTTGCTACCAATTCTCGCATTTCAACAGGCTTATTTATATAGTCATCTGCTCCCATAGATAAACCCAAAATTCTGTCTTCTAACTCTCCTTTACTCGATAGAAATATAAATGGTACTAATTTACCTAAATCACTAGAGCGTAAACGTTGACAAAATTCCAAACCATCCATTTGTGGCATCATTATATCAGAAACAATTAAATCCGGATTTAATTGTTCTAATATTGATAGTGCATCTAAACCAGAATTTGTATCTTTGACCTCATATCCTTGTAATTCTAGATGTCGTTTTAATAGAATTCTTAAGCTGTCTTCATCATCTACTATTAGTATTTGTTTCTTGTTCTCAATGTTATCGTTCATTGCTGATTTAATCCTCCTCGTTTACCCATTTATACTAGAATAATATCTTTTTTTTAAATGATATAATAGTAGATATAGTAATTTCAAATAAGAATGAAACACTTTTTCTGCTGAAAGTCTTTCAAGGCAAGAAACCCTTGTCTCAATCTAAACTGAAATGACTATATTTGTGATTTTCATTAGTATTTTTTTTGTCGGCTGTAGTTTTTAGCATTATTTCTTTTTTTTAACAATTACTGAATCAATTAATTTTTTTGAGATTGTTATTTAACTTAATACGAAATCTTACCTAATTTATTTGAACATTACTATAAAAAAGTCAATATGATAGGTTTGAATATCAAAAATAAAACTGTTAAAATAAGCTTAGTCAAGTAACAAAACTGGGTCTTGTAAAGAGTAGTAGCAATTTGGACTATTTATAGACCATTATTACACAATATATACTTCAGTACCATCAGTAGTAGAGTGCATCCTCAGAATTTAAGACCCGCTATACCCACAAATGAACGATAATTTTATAATTTAGTAAAATGCCATGAAAGCAACAAACATTCGTCAATATTCCTCAATAGCTGCTAGGACTCTTACAATAGTAGGGATAATTATGATTTTGTCTTCTCTACTTGACTTTGTAGTATTGTCAATTCCTTTCAATATAAGTAGTAGAGCATGGCAAATTGGTCTAGTGACACAGTTAGTTGATCGAGGAATTATTCCTATGGTAGGAATGGCCTTATTATTTACAGGCTATTGGGTAACCAGTAATTCTGGCCTTCAAGATCACTCCACATCCTCTATATTAGATTTGAGATTTTGGGGACTTTTACTAGCCAGCTTATTAGGACTAATATATTTGTTACTATTTCCTCTACATTTAAATAATACTCGTCTAGCTCGGGCAGAGGCCATTGAACGAATAAATCAGCAAGCAAGTACAGCTGAAACACAATTAGAAGCTCGTGTCAGTACCAGCGAATTTCAAAATCAGATACAACAAAGACAAAGTCAATTAAAAAATCAATTTAGTACTTTGTTAGGAGATGAAACTAGGCTGAATGAAGCGTTAGAAAATGAACAATTATCAGAGCAAGTGAAAAGCTTGTTAGAACAATCAAAAGAAAATCCTCAAATTATAGATGAATTTCTCAATCGTCAGGCACAACAATTACCAACTCAACTTTTAACTAGAATTCGTACTCGCAAACAAGAATTAGAAGAACAAGCTAACAGCAATTCTTTTAAATCAAGTGTTAGAACAGGTTTTAGCAGTTTACTTTTAGCAGTAGGCTACATTATGATTGGTTGGACAGGTTTAAAAAATATGGGAATTATTAAAGGTAAAGGACGTCGCCAAAATCCTGCTAGATAGTTAATTGAATGCAAAATAATATCTCACAATATTTACAGTATTTAGAGATAAGAACTTTAAATAATTAGGTAGGGCAGTAAGAGCTAATTTTTACCAGTAAGGATTTAAGTTGACAGTTGATCGCAATGATCAATGCCCTACCTTTGAATATCATAATTTCATTTCCGCATTTACGAGCTTAATAACAAAGAGCA
This sequence comes from Okeania sp. SIO2F5, assembly GCF_010692685.1. Lineage (NCBI taxonomy): Bacteria > Bacillati > Cyanobacteriota > Cyanophyceae > Oscillatoriales > Microcoleaceae > Okeania > Okeania sp. SIO2F5. The sequence continues at coordinate 10,488 of NZ_JAAHGU010000167.1, forward strand.
GTTACTAAAATTTACCGAATGTTCTCAATTTATATACTGACTTACAACGAAGAGATAGATATCGCAGCTTGTATTGGGTCAGCAATGTTGTCAGATGACATTATAATAGTAGACTCCTTAAGTAGCGATCGGACTGTAGAAATAGCAAAATCTTATAATGTACGAATAGTTTCACATAAATTTGAAAGCCATGGAAAACAACGAACATGGATGCTACAGGAAGTTCCTACAAAATACGAATGGGTCTATATCCTAGAAGCAGATGAACGAATGACCCCGGAATTATTCAACGAATGTCTAGAAGTAATAAAAAGTCAAGAATATATTGGGTATTATGTTGCAGAACGGGTGATGTTTATGGGGACTTGGATTCGCAACAGCACACAATATCCCCGGTACCAGATGCGCCTATTTCGTAAAGACAAAGTATGGTTTACCGATTATGGTCACACAGAAAGAGAAGTTTTTGACGGTCCCACAAGTTTTTTGAAAGAAACTTATCCCCACTACACCTGCAGCAAAGGAATTTCTCGGTGGATAGAAAAGCACAATCGCTATTCTACAGATGAAGCAGCAGAAACAGTTAAACAACTGGAAACAGGAAAAATATCTTGGAAAAATCTATTTTTTGGAGCATCAGAAGTAGACAGAAGACGTGCCCTCAAAGATTTGTCCTTACGCTTGCCCTTTAGACCAGTAATTCGCTTCATATATATGTATATTTTCCTGAAAGGATTTCTTGATGGCCAAGCAGGATTGGCTTGGTGTACCTTGCAAGCTTTCTACGAATATCTCATACTAATTAAAGTCTGGGAAATAAAAAATATGCCTGTACCATCATTAACTTCAGTCATCGATGCCAATTCATCAAAAGTAGAAATAGAGGCACAAGGGTGAAATATAACTTAACCATTGGAACAACTGCTAAATAGCTATAGTGATTAAGTTGTTGAGTTTACTGATTATATTATGTAGCCCCACCCACAAAGGCTGATTCATAACTTGAGTATTGCAAGGTAAATCAAAATTAATCGTCAATATTCCCCAGTAAAAATCGTAAATCTACACAAAACCTAAATAAATTTAAAGTATGCATCTGAGCGAAATTTCTCATCCTAACCAGTTGCACGGTCTTTCAATTCATCAATTAGAAGAAATTGCTAGACAAATAAGAGAAAAACATCTAGAAACTGTTGCCACCAGTGGAGGACATCTAGGTCCGGGATTAGGAGTAGTAGAACTGACCCTGGGTCTCTACCAAACTCTCGATCTCGATCGGGACAAAGTCCTATGGGATGTCGGCCACCAAGCTTATCCCCACAAAATTATCACGGGTCGATATCACAATTTCCATACCTTGCGGCAAAAAGATGGGGTGGCAGGTTATCTAAAACGTTGTGAAAGCAAATTCGACCATTTCGGTGCGGGTCATGCTTCTACAAGTATCTCTGCTGCTTTAGGAATGGCCTTGGCTAGAGATATGAAAGGAGAGAATTTTAAGGTAGCAGCAATTATCGGTGATGGCGCTCTAACTGGTGGTATGGCCTTAGAAGCTATTAACCATGCAGGTCACTTACCTAAAACTAATATGCTGGTAGTGCTAAATGATAATGAGATGTCCATCTCTCCTAATGTGGGAGCTATTTCTCGCTATCTTAACAAAATGCGCCTCTCTCCACCAATCCAGTTTCTCAAAGATAATTTAGAAGAACAATTCAAACATATTCCCTTTGTAGGTGAAACCTTTACACCAGAAATGGAAAGGCTCAAAGAAGGGATGAAGCGTTTGGCAGTATCAAAAGTGGGAGCAGTTATTGAAGAATTGGGCTTCACTTATATTGGTCCTGTTGATGGACATAACTTAGAAGAACTAATTACAACCTTCAAGCAAGCTCACGAAATTCCTGGGCCTGTATTAGTTCATGTTTCTACAACTAAGGGTAAAGGATATGCGGTGGCAGAAGAAGATCAAGTCGGCTATCATGCTCAAAATCCCTTTAATCTAGCTACTGGCAAAGCTTTACCAGCAAACAAGCCAAAGCCTCCCAAATACTCTAAAGTTTTTGCCCATACCCTGGTTAAACTTGCCGAAAATAATCCTAAAATTATCGGTATTACTGCTGCCATGGGAACTGGTACCTGTCTGGATAAACTTCATGCTAAGTTGCCAAAACAATATATTGATGTTGGCATTGCCGAACAACACGCTGTGACTCTAGCTGCGGGGTTAGCTTGTGAAGGGATGCGACCTGTGGCGGGTATTTACTCGACTTTCCTGCAACGAGCTTATGACCAAATTATCCATGATGTTTGTATTCAAAAGTTACCTGTGTTCTTCTGTTTAGACCGCGCTGGAATTGTGGGATCTGATGGCCCTACTCACCAGGGAATGTATGATATTGCCTATTTACGTTGTATCCCCAATATGGTAATCATGGCACCTAAAGATGAGGGTGAGTTGCAACGGATGGTGGTTACTGGGATTAACTATACAAATGGTCCTATTGCGATGCGGTATCCTCGTGGTAATGGTTATGGTGTGCCATTAATGGAAGAGGGTTGGGAAGCTATTCCTATTGGTAAGGGTGAAATTCTCCGTAATGGCGATGATGTTTTGATATTGGGCTATGGTTCGATGGTACATCCTGCCGTGCAAACTGCCGAAATTCTCAGCGAACATGGTATTGCAGCTACAGTGGTAAATGCTCGTTTTGTCAAGCCTTTGGACACAGAATTAATTTTGCCTTTGGCACAACGCATCGGAAAAGTTGTGACTATGGAGGAAGGCTGTTTAATGGGTGGTTTTGGTTCGGCAGTTACGGAAGCATTGATGGATAATAATGTAATCGTACCTGTGTTACGTTTGGGTGTACCCGATAAGTTAGTGGATCATGCTAAACCTGATGAGTCGAAGGCAGATTTAGGTTTGACTCCCTCGCAGATGGCAGAACGTATTTTGCAAAGTTTTAAGTCGAAGTTATCAACGGTTAACGTTTAATATTTCTGTGAGAAATTCTTGAATAGTAGGGACGTTCTATGGAACGTCCTGCTCTAACCACATGAAAACCACTATAATCTTTCAATCATCAAGATTTTGAATTTGGCTAATTAACCAAGTATATATTTGACTACGACCTGTTGTTCGACACTGACGCAACGCTTCTTCAAGTAAACTAAAAGATAATTTGGGTAAAACTTGTGACTCGCCGATCGCTCTACTCCCACCAGAAGCGATAGCAAAAGCAATAAGTTGAGCGTCAGTTACATTTACTACCCAGTATTCAGTAAAATTGAGCTTTTCATAAAGCATTCGTTTGCTGCCAATGTCATCAGCAAAAGAGGTTTTGGCAATTTCAATTACTAGATCGGGAGGCGGATAAACATCTAGATCGACAATAGTTGTATCGGGGGGAATAATTTCTGCGTTTTCGCCAATAGACTTGTCGCTTTATAAGGTAAAGTAAAGTTAATAGGGTGTTTGAGATGGGACAATGTTAGATCTTAATCGGGTGCTAAAAGAAGACCGCCTCAGTGCGGGCATTGACTGGACTAAACCGTAAGG
>NZ_JAAHGU010000168.1:0-14049 GCF_010692685.1 Okeania sp. SIO2F5
AGACATCCTTAAAACTTTAAGGTTTAGCGATCGCCTAATTTATGAAAAATACAGCTCATACAGTTACTTTTATATTACATTGCAAATATCTATGTAACATGTAAAGATGCCAGCGCTCATTGCTATAACTGATATCATGTCCGTTTGAATAATTAGACTTTGGTGGAAGGAAGGCAGGAGGCAGAAGGTTATCTAGGATAGCAGGAGGCAGAAGGTTATCTAGGATAGCAGGAGGCAGAAGGTTATCTAGGATAGCAGGAGGCAGAAGGTTTTCTAGGATAGCAGGAGGCAGAAGGTTTTCTCAAGAGTGTCACCTTAATTTTATACACGCTCCGATGCTACCGGACATGATATGATCAATGAAGTGGCCATTCTTGAGAGTGTTGAGACTGTGTAATATCATGTCCGGTTAAACAGTGATAAATAAATAACTACGGAGTCCTCAGGAGTCAACCCACCCCTAACCCCTCCGGTGGAGGGGAAGTCAGGAGTCAGGAGGAAAGAGGTAATAAAGAAGAACAACAGCAGAAGAAGGAGAAAGTTTTTTTATAACTAATTATCCGGGATTGCACATTAAAGAATGATAATAGATTTTAAACTGTACATATATTGAGGAAAGAATTATCCAAAAATATCTACTTTCGGATTTTATCATTCCTGATTGTGCAACGCCAATTATCCGGACATGATATAATCATAGAATCTTTCTTAACGCTAATTTAGACTTGATTCTTAGATTAGTGATCAAAAGTAAAAAACTAGGAAAGATATCGCGTTATTATTATTTTTTTAAGGTTTGAGACTTTAAGTAAAAAACTGCAACAGAACTTAAGTCTGTAACGAAATTTGTCTCCCTGCACTGCTGAACCCAACTAATGGTACTATAGCTAATTATCTGAACTTAATAGACATCTCCTAAAATTCAAAATAAAATCAATTCTTATCCATAAATTGTCAATTATCAAAATAATTGGGTCGCGCAACGCCGCCTTAAGAGGCGAAATATTTTTGGATAGTTGCTCAAATCCCCGTTACAAAAATAACTTCTAACTTCTGACTTCTGACTTCGTTAATTCTCCCTGTTCCCTGATCCCTGTTCCCTGTTACCTCTTTTCTGGAGATGTATAATATAAATATGTTGTATCTTATCAGGAGAAAAGCATGATGATAAGTAAGGATATTATGGAGCAAGTTACTCAAAGCTACAAGGTAATGCTGGCTTATCACCAGCAGGTTGGAAGCTTGTTTAAGGTTCTAGATAACCGATTCGCATCTGAGCATAACGCCAAAAAATTCTTACCTATATCCCTAAATAAGCTGTTCTCAGTTTGTGATGACGAGTATATGTTCTTAGATAACTATACTTTATTAAATCGCAAAGAACCTTACGATTCAGGACTACCATTTTGGTTAGGTCGCTTTTATGTTAATGCAGATTATTTAGTAGACGATACTCCTATCGATGATTATCCAGCAAAGCAAGTGCAGTATATAGCCTTTGTTTGGGTTTGGGTAGGATGTGACGATCCTAATGTAGTTGATGTGGACGAACCCGAATGTTGGATTGCTATTATTGAGCCAAAACCTACTCATCCTGAAACTCGGATTTATGATGTTGCGGAAATGATTTGGAAATGGATACGTATTGAAACAACAGCGGAAGAAGAATCAGACGGATGGATTGTAGGTCGTTTTTCTCCTAATGATTTCGGGTCTGAACTAAATGGTTTTTGGCACGTCAAGCGTTTCCCTCTAAAGGATATTTCGAGTATATATCACATCTACAAGCTCATCATTAATCCATTAACTGAAAAGCTAGCTCAGTTAGAAGGAGGCAAGAGCATCAGATGATATCCGGCAAATAGTTTGTAATATGTCAGATCAAATCTGGTAGCATTTGTGTAATTTAGATAAGGAGTCAGGAGTCAGAAGTCAGGAGTCAGGAGGGAAGAAAAATTTAGAAAGATTTGCCCTATGGCGCTCAGATTTTTATACCGAATTAAGCAGATTTGAGATCATTGGGAGTGGAAAGAATTGAAACAATGCAGTCACTAGACTTGGGAATTGCTTTCGGTTTGTCATGCTTCGCCAACGATTGATCAACGCAATAACGGTTATTTACAAGCACATAATATCAAATTAAAAATGTTAGGACTTACGCAGCACAAAGTATTTCCGTCATTGCTAACGATAGGGAATCAATCTGAAATCCCAGTTTTTCCTACTTTATGCGTAAGTCCTGAATGTATCAAGTAATGCTCAATCAGGAGAATTAGTAATGAAAAAGCGTCAGTTAGGAAAGACCAATATTGAAATTAGTGAAGTTGGTCTAGGTACTTGGCAACTGTCAGGGGATGTGTGGGGAAAAAAAACGGAAGCAGAATATATTCAGGCAATTGAAGCAGCAATAGATGCAGATATTAATTACTTAGATACGGCTTTAGACTACGGAAATGGTTATTGTGAACAGGTAATCGGTAAAGCTTTACAGGGAAATTCTTCGGTAGTAATTTCTAGTAAAATTCCGCCTCAATGCGATGACTGGTCTCCAAAACCTCAAAGTAAGATTCAGGATTATTTTTCCTCTGATTGGATCGTAAAATGTTGCGACACTACTCTCAAAAATTTACGGCGGGAGTGCATTGATATTTTATTTTTGCATACTTGGAATCTGGCCTGGGGTCATTGTACGGAATGGTATGAAGCGATGGTAAAGCTAAAAGAACTGGGTAAAATTAGAGCCATTGGTATATCGGTTGGCGATCGCCGTGCTGGTGAAGCTAATAGTCATATTGAAGCAGGGCGGATTGATGTTGTTCAGGTGGTTTATAATATTTTGGAGCAAGAACCTGAATATACATTGTTTCCGATGGCTCAAAAACATCAGGTCGGGATTATAGCACGCTGTCCATTTAGTTCTGGTGCATTAGTTAGTGGCTGGACACACTCTCAAAAGTTTCCACAAGGGGATTGGCGTGGATTATGGACTCCTGATGATTGGGTAGCAAGACAGGTAGAAATGGTTGATTTGATTAAACCAATTGTCAAAGATATTAATTTATCTATGTCAGAGATAGGGTTAAAATATATCCTGAACAATCAAACTGTTACTTCTGTGATTCCGGGTTCCTCAAGTACCGAGCATATTCGTAGGAATGCTTCTGTAGCTAGATTACCTAATCTTTCGGAAGATATATTGCATAAATTGCAGCAACTTTGGTTGGATAGGAAAATACAAGGAACTTATAATGGCGGAGCTTAATAATCTACATTAAAATTTAGTATAAAAGAAACAGTCAGAAGTCAGGAGGGAAGAAAGGAGGAAAGAAGAAAAGTAAAGATAATTTCAGTATTTCTTCGGTACTGTCAGTTCTTGAATTTTATTTATAACTGACCCGTCCGAACATGGTATAATGCCTAATATCAATTCTATAAATTTTTGCTACAAATAGCTAGGGTATTTCTTAGGAGTCAACCCACCCCTCGCCCCTCCCCCTCCTGGGAGGGGAAGTCAGTCGAACTGAGTCACACGGGAATGGTTTCAATACCAGTTTTGAGCTAGTAAATTCTCTTTTTCTCTTGATGCGCGTTCCCTCTCTTGGTTAGCATTCCCTCTCTTGGTGCGCTACCAGGTGCGACTGTCGTAGTCGCGGGGTCGCACCGCTTTATCAAAGGGACATTTCCTGTAAAGTATGCACGACCGCGTCAGCGGAACGGAGTTCTATCGCACTTATTATTCGTAACATTCTTTTTTCAAATTAGTATAAGACCTTGAATAGCCAATGTAGCAATATTTTTTGAAAATCGTATTACTTGTTTACCACTACCGGAATTTTTACCCAAAAACAACTCCCTACACCAACTTTACTGGTTACTTCAATTTTGCCTCCGTGAACCTGAATCAAGGTTTGAGCGATCGCCATGTCTAACTCTGTTCCTTGTTAGAAAGAGATTTGTTATGGAATACATTTATTACCATTAACACAAACCTGCTTTCTATACAATTTTATACAATAACACTGGATTTGATCTTACCGAAAAATTGTGGGTATGCGCCTCCCCTTTTAAGGGGTTAACGAAGTCAGAAGTGATTTTTTTAACGGGGATTTAAGCCTCGCTCCAAAAATATTTCGCTTTAAAAGGCGGGGTTGCGCGACCCAATTATTTTGAGAAAAAAAAGAGAATATTCCTGATGTCAAGCCTCCTGATTGCAGAGGTACTGATAACTAATAACTGATAACTATTGAAGAAGGAAACAGGAGACAGGAGACAGGAGACAGGAGGAAAATTACATGGGGATTCGCTCCCCCAAGTAATGCGTGAACACTCCAGTTGACGGTGGGGTATTAAACCCACAAAGAAAATGATAACTAATAACTGAAATGACCTACCACTATTTTTTTAGTTTAATTTTTATGGTCAAATACTTCATAAATTAACTGAATAAATTTGCCATCTTTATCGTATTTAATAATCATTCGTTTATACTTATTTTCAATTACCATCTTACCTACTACCAGTTCAAATTCTTCTCCTATTTTTACCTTTTCAGGAACATTTATAACTATACCATCAGGCAGAAAAAATGTTTGATTTTTACCTGCAGTTGGATCTAACTCAAGTTTTGTCATTTCTGCTTCTTGAGAAATTTGTAAATCGGGAGTCATAGACTGTTTTTGCCCCACCCAATTTCCCGATATATTTTTTAATTCTGCTCCTGGTTTTTGTTCAGGATAACTATTAAGATGTTCGCGAATTTGTGTAAACCCTGCTAACTCACCATTCTCTCCATAAATAGGAACAACGCTAGTCCGAAAATTTTGATGTTCAAAAAATAATTCACAACCAAAACGATTCCCTATTTTTAATTGTGGACACATCCAAGTTTTGGCTTCTTTACTGAAAGATAGTGTCCTCATTGATTCAAATGCCGGATGAATCATTCCATCTGGTTGATTAGCAATTTTTTTCTCAATTTGCCATTGTTTTTCTTCGGTACTACCATCAGCATAAGTATAATTATTGTGGTGAGTAATTACTGTTTTATCCTGATTAGCTGAGAATTTTCTGATTCCTTGAAAAGAGTTTATAACTTCTAACTCTGGAGAATATCTAGTCCAAATACCATACCAAGCTGTTCCTTCTGGGGTATGATTTCCGAATAGGTTAGTCCAATTTTGTTCTTGTAGATTCATTGCTAATTAATTATTTTGTTTGACTAGAGAAATTATATCAAATAGTAAATTACTTCCGTCGATACTCCACATTCACAACAAAAAACCCATTTTCAAATATGGCAATAAAAAAATGGGAGCCTTTAGAGCACGATTTTTCAGTAAAGTTTTTTAACCAGCTAAATTATTCGTAGCATTCTTTTTTATATTTCATATTAGGCGTTGCATAAATGCGGGATGATTTTAATAGTTTTGTGGAATGAGCATCTTACCCGTTCCCACGCGGAAGTTAAAGGTCAAAAGTATTGCTTGGTAAAGCTTTTAGGATTTTTTAACTGGTTAGTTATTTCTGCCATTCTGCACTAGAGAAATAGAATAGGGGAAAAAGATGGAAATTTCCCTCCAAATTCACCATCTCCCTACAGTCCCCACACTTAACTAATAACCCCAAATAACCAATTTCCCAGGGTGGAATGAATCAAAAAATTATAAATTTATCCAGTTTTCCACAACTGTTGTAGTCGTGTTCCATGATAACCAAATAAAACTAGAAAACAAAAAATTTGAAAATAATAATTTTGAATTAAAGGTACATAAAATGTGTAGATTTTTCGATTATTTATTAATTCTAAAACAATATGTAAAATTGCAATTATAAACACAACAAAAAATACAGGCCAAAATAAATGATAAGCGATCGCCTGACTCAAATCTCCTCGTGCAACTGCCATCAGGGAGCGGGTCAACCCCCATCCAGGGCAAGGAATACCTACATAATGTAGCAGTGGACATCCGATAAAAGGTATCTTCAGCCCAAAATTTAAAAAGTAGCTGCCAATAATAGGAAGAAGAGCGATCGCCAGATAAACATATCGCTGACATCGTTCTTTATCTGATAAGAATTCAGAAAACTTTTGCATTTCAACTTATTTATCAAAATAATTGGGTCTAAAACCCCACCTTTTAAGGCGAAATATTTTTGGAGAGTTGCTCAAATCCTCTACTTCCCCTCCTGGGAGGGGTTAGGGGTGGGTTAACTTCTGAGTTCTGAGTTCTGACTTCATTAACGACTACGCAATATATCCCAACCAAAACAACTGAGATAAATTACAATTGTTGCTGCTTGTTGAAAGATAACTAATTCTATAGTTTTGAGCAAAAAATTAGTCTCTGATTGAGAATAAGCAGCCATCGAACCCCCTGCCAGAATAGCAATAAGAATCAAAAAAATTACTTTCCTGTATTTAAGTTTGAGCATTATTCAAATTACTCCTGTAGTTAATCAATATTACTACTTCCTTTGTTGAAAAAACTTTAGGTAAATGCTACATATCCAAAGACAAAGAAAGCTGCAAAAGGAATGATACATATCAACAGTAACCAGGGAGATTTATTCAACTTCTTAAATATTGTTACCCAAGCCATAATTGATTTAATTGCAGCAATGATATTAACACATGGAATATAAGATAAAATTGTCCATAGTACAGGTTTTTCCTCATCAGCAGCTTTGAAAGTAATGTATGTACCTAAAATCGGAATCCAAGCATACCAAGCATCTTCAACATTTAATTTTTGGTAAATCTTATAACAGAAAAACGCCGTTATTAAGTATCCCGCAATAGAAACTAAGTTTATAGCAGTGATAAAAGCATCAACCATAGCTGGGTCTATTTTTTTAAGAGCATCAACCACAGCTGGGTCTATTTCCGGTGGTGGAGTTATTACTTCCTCTGCCGAAAAAATTGGTAACATCATACCAACTGCTGAATTAACTACTAAAAATTCACTCAGATATAACATTTGTCTTAATTGATTAAGGTTAACAAACTGCCTCAGTTTTTTCTGGTTTTTCTAGACATTTTGGCAGTTAATTCGGTAGTACTCGGAATTAATGGTAAAGAAATATTAATTGGGAATTGGGAGTTGTTAAAAACCCTCTACCATAATTATTCACGACTACCTAATTCCTAATAACTTAATAAACCATTTATTATGAAAAAATCCTCAATATGTTTATAAACTTTAAGATTTTCACTATAACTAAATCCTCCATGTCCACCCCCTGAAATAGTTAATAATTGATTCGGTACATTAACTTGATTAAGTGCTTCATGAAATTTCACAGCATGATTATATGGGACACTTAAGTCAGCATCGCCGTGAACAGTAAAAATTGGTGGGAGTTCAGAATGTATATAATTAATAGGAGAAATACTCTCGGCAATTTCCAAGCGATCGCTCTGGTTGCCCATCCACTCCAGAGCATAATCTCGAATATTCGGCCCCTCAAGTAAATCTTTGACATTCGTAATGCCATACCAATTAACTACCGCAGCTACCTTCAATTCTTCATCAGCAGAAGTAGGTAACATAGCAGTTGTCATGGCTAAATGACCTCCGGCAGAAAAACCACTGACAATGATTTTTTCCGGATCGAAATTGTACTTCTGGGAATTTTTTATCGTCCAACCTAAAGCAGACTGACAGTCTGTTACTGCTGCGGGTGCTAATGACTGTGCTGCCAAACGATACCCCACATTCACAATGGAAAAACCCATTTTCAGATATGGCAATAAAAAAAATAATTCCACTTCTTTTGGGCGGTCTACCCAACCACCACCGTGAATAAAAATAACTACTGGGTGGGGTTTGGTGGTGAGGGACTGGTAAATGTCTAATTTTAAATCGTAGTTATTGACAGTCAAATATGTAATCTGTTTATGAATACGATAGTTGTTGAAAAATGCCACAATTTCAGCAGCGGGATTTGATAATATTTTCCAAGTAATTATTGGTAAAAAGTTATAGCCAAGAAATACTGCTTGATATGATGCTTTAGATAGATAATTATTTAACATTTCTGAAAAAGAGGGAGTAGGGAGTAGGGAGTAGGGGGGAAATAATTGATAATTTATGTAAGCATTTCCTAGGTGATGCTGCGCAAACAGCCGTCAGCTATCAGCTATTGTTTTTGCTCTTGCTTTAAACCCTATATTAAGGGATATTATTAAGCCAGAATCTAGTCATAACTAAATTTTACAAAAGCAGGTTACTTTGACCTTAAAGTCTATATTTATTTAAACATTTTCGTAAGCATTCAGCTATCAGCTTCATTCCCTTGAATTGTATGAGTTAAAAACTCCAAACAAGTCTTTATTGTGCTTAAATTTATAGGTGAAATGTAGTCAAGTAAAACTAATTTTGTAAGCATTTCCTAGGGAATGCTGCGCAAACAGCCGTCAGCTATCAGCCATCAGCTATTGCCTTTAGTTTTAGATAAAAGCTTTACTAATTGAGTCAGAATTTATACTTACGCTTGACTTTCTTGTAAATCAAGTGTATTACCATTAGCTTTCCCGGAAGGAAGACGAAATACTTTGACTTCTTGATTAGGTTGCTATTGATAAATTGTATTTTCTGGAATATCGCTAAATAGTAAAAAACCTTCAGGATGCCAGACAGGTCTCTCGATAAATTTGAAACCTTCTACTACTTTTTTTACTTGTGCATCTTCCCCAACAATATCCTGTAAATTTTCGACTGAGTTAGCTTGAGCTAATTGGAAATAATTATTTTTAGAAACAAGAATATTATTCTTTTTAGCTTCATATCTACTATCATTAGATATAGTAGCTACTGTTGTTAAAAAACACATTGACTTAATCATCAAAATTTTTATAATTGACATTTTTTATTTCTAGTTGATTTTGCTTTTTGCTGTATTGACTAGGGGAAATATTAGAGAATTGACCTTTCCTTTCCTAGTAATAAGTAGTGGCGTGATACGCCTAAAAAGTTGTAATAGTAGGGGCGGGTTCCGCGTTAAATTAATGGTGTTACAAATTATCTGATGAACCTGCCCCACCCCAAGGATATAATGCTTGCTCAATATTAAATTTAGATGAACCCGCCCCATCCCCCTGTGTCAGTCCAGTAGTACAGTTAATTTTTAACCTGCTATAATAATAAATTAGATATTTTTTCAAATCCTCTATCATTTGTGATACCAATCATCAAAAATCATACTGCAAAAAGGAAACTAGGAAATTTTGCCGAGAATTGATTTCTCTCTCATCCTAGAAACTATTGATTTACATCATTGTTGACTTTCTCTTAATTTATTCTTGCTTTTTAACCTGCTATAATAGTCAATTTGAAAAAAATTAAAATTATCTATCATTTGCGATACCAATCATCAAAAATCATACTGCAAAAAGGAAACTAGAAAATTTTGCCGAGAGTTGACTTATCTCTAATCTCTTAATTTATCCTTCCTTCTTTATTCTTGCTTTTTAACCAGGGATAATAGTAAGATAGGTATTTTTTTAAATTATCTTTCATTTGTGATACCAATTATCAAAAATCATAGGGCAAAAAGGAAACTAGAAAACTTTGCCGAGAATTAATTTCTCTCTCATCCTAGAAACTATTTATTTACATCATTGTTGACTTTCTCTTAATTTATTCTTCCTTCTTCCTTTTTTAGCTAGTACAATAATAAATTAGATATTTTTTCAAATCCTCTATCATTTGTGATACCAATCATCAAAAATCATAGGGCAAAAAGGAAACTAGAAAATTTTGCTGAGAATTGATTTCTCTCTCATCCTAGAAACTATTTATTTATCAGGACTTACGCAAATACACTACACAAGGGTTATTGGTGCCTTACGCTAGCGCTAACACACCCTACCAATAGCGTTCATGTGTAAGTCCTATTTATATCATTGTTGACTTTCTCTTAATTTATTCTTCCTTCTTCCTTTTTAAGCTGGTACAATAGTAAAATAGGTATTTTTTCAAATTATCTTTCATTTGTGATACCAATTATCAAAAATCATAGGGCAAAAAGGAAACTAGAAAATTTTGATTTATATCCTTCTTATTTCTTCCTTCTTCCTTCTTCCTTCTTTCTTATGATTTATTCTTCCTTCTTCCTTTTTAAGCTGCTACAATAATAAATTAGATATTTTTTCAAATTATCTATCATTTGTGATACCAATCATCAAAAATCATACTGCAAAAAGGAAATCATAAACTATTTATTTATATCATTGTTTCCTTCTTCCTTCTTCCTTCTTCCTTCTTCCTTTCTTACTTTATATAAATAACTCTCATGCATATTCCTAACTTACATACTTCTCTAGCAACAACACTTCGTAACCGACGACAAAAATTAGCAAAATTAATCAATTTTCCCGTCATACTTTGGTCAGGAAGTCGTAGTCCCCGCAACTTTCCAGCTAATACTTTTCCCTTCCGTCCTAGCAGTCATTTTCTCTATTTTGCTGGACTACCTATTGAAGATGCTGCTATACATTTAGATGGAGAAAAATTAGAACTATTTATGGATAATGCACCACCGAGTAGTCTACTTTGGCATGGAGAAATGCCTAGACGCGATCACCTAGCTGAAATTATTGGTGCTGATGCTGCTTTTCCTATGCAAGAATTGAAATCTCGCGCCACAAATGCTGCGACTATTTATGTGCAAAATTATCCTACTCAAACCACACAATTTAAAACTCTGAATAGAGATATTTCTGCACCTAATAACCCCAAAGAAATTGACTTAGAGTTAACAAAAGCGATTATCTCTTTAAGACTTAGCCATGATGCCACAGCTTTAACAGAAATAAAACAAGCAGTAGCAGTAACTGTAGAAGCTCATAAAGCTGGAATGGCAGCCACCAAAAATTCTAAATTCGAGTCTAATATCCGAGCCATAATGGAGAGTATTATTATCTCTCATAATATGACTTGTGCTTATACCAGTATTGTGACTGTACATGGAGAAGTTTTGCACAATGAACAATATCATCACCCCCTACAAACAGGAGATTTACTATTAGCAGATGTGGGAGCAGAAACAAATTTAGGTTGGGCGAGTGATGTGACTCGAACTTGGCCTGTTTCTGGTAAATTTTCTCCCACCCAACGAGATATTTATGATGTAGTTTTAGCTGCTCATGATACTTGCATTGCTCAAATAAAACCTGGTATTGAATATTTAGATATTCATCTATTAGCAGCTCAAGTTATTGCAGAAGGGTTAGTGAATTTAGGGATTTTAAAAGGTGAAGTAGAAGATTTAGTAGAAATGGATGCTCATGCCTTATTTTTTCCTCATGGAATCGGTCATTTATTAGGTTTAGATGTTCACGATATGGAAGATTTAGGAGATTTAGCTGGATATGAAATAGGTCGGGAGCGTAGTAGTCGTTTTGGTTTAGGTTTTCTACGATTAAATCGTCCATTAATTCCCGGAATGTTAGTCACAATTGAACCTGGTTTTTATCAAGTACCAGGCATTTTAAATGACAAAGAAATGCGTCAAAAATATCAAGATATTGTGAATTGGGAAAAGCTAGAAAAATTTGATGATGTTCGAGGTATTAGAATTGAGGATGATGTTTTAGTAACTCCAAATGGTGCTGAAGTTTTGACTCAAGAATTGCCTAGTGATATTGATTCAATTGAAAACTTAGTCGAATAATTTTTTAGGTCAATAAATCAATTCAATATCAGCATTTTTAATTTTGGATAAAAATTGTCACAGAAAAAGTTCACTATTTATTCTGTTAGTGGGATTGGTAGAGAATATAACTTACATCTAAAATATTAAAAATCAATATCAATACTAAGAGAAATTAATACATAGACGCACAAACTTTTTTTGAATTTTGTATAACTGACAACTAAAATGACCAATAACCCAAATGCCAAAACCATCCTTATCCTAGCAGCTAATCCTAAAAATACTGCCCCCCTAAGATTAGACCAAGAAATACGAGAAATAGACGAAGGGTTACGCCGAGCTAATAAACGAGACCAATTTCAATTACAACAAAAATTGGCTGTCCGTGCCCGTGACTTTTATCGAGCTATTTTAGATTATCGACCTCATATAATCCACTTTTGCGGACATGGTACGGGACAAGATGGTATTGTTTTGGAAGATGAAATGGGAAAAATGGTGCTGGTTCAGACAAATGCTCTGGCTAGTATGTTTAAATTGTTTGCGAAAAAAAATGTCGAATGTGTACTTTTAAATGCCTGTTATTCGGAAGTACAAGCGGAGGCAATTAGTCAATATGTTAATTATGTTATTGGCATGAATAAGGCTGTAGGAGATAATGCTGCGGTGGCTTTTGCTGTGGCTTTTTATGATGCTCTTGCTGCTGATTATGAGGTGGAGGAAGCTTATGAATTAGGTTGCTCACAAATGATGAGTTACCTAGAACATCAAACTCCAATTTTAAAGAAAAAAGATTTAACTGATACTTCTATAAATGATGAGAATTTAATTACTGATGATCATATAATTCCCCCTAATCCTTATCAAGGTTTATCGGCATTTAAAGAGGAAGATGCCGACTTCTTTTTTGGGCAATAAAAGTTTGTGAATAAGTTAGTTGAAGTAACTCATAAACAACCTTTAATTGCTGTAGTTGGACCTAGTGGTAGTGGTAAATCTTCTTTGGTATATGCGGGATTAGTTCCTCAATTGAGAACAGAAAAAAAATGGTTGATTGAATCATTTCTTCCGGGAAAAGAACCGTTTTTATCTTTGGCTTTTGTGTTGGTTGGACAATTGGAACCGGAAGCGGGTGAAACGCAAAAATTGCGGGAGGCGACGGGATTAGCAAGTGATATGCAGGAAGGTAAAATCACTTTTTCACAGGTAGTTAATCGCATTTTAGAACGTAATCCAGGTCAACAATTATTGTTAATTGTTGACCAATTTGAAGAATTATATACCCTTTGTCGGGAGAAAGAAAAACAGGAACGTTTTGCTGAAGCATTGTTAACAGCTATTAGAGAAGAAAATGTTAAACTGGTTTTAACATTACGGGCGGATTTTTATGGATATGTGCTTTCTTATCGTCCGTTTCGAGATGCTTTGCCGGAATATACGCCACAGTTACTTAGTTCGATGAAACGGGAAGAATTACAACAAGCAATTGAATTACCTTCTCAAAAATCAGAGGTACAATTAGAGGCAAAATTAACAGAAATAATTTTGGATGATGTGGGAGAAGAACCCGGAAATTTACCATTATTAGAATTTGCTTTGACTCGGTTGTGGTCAAAACAGGAAAACCGAGTATTAACTCATCATGCTTATGAGGAAATAGGAGGGGTAAAAAAAGCGATCGCTAATCATGCAGAACAAATTTTTCAACAATTAAAAGAGACAGAGAAAAAACAGGCAGAGCGAATATTTGTACAATTAGTACGTCCGGGGGAAGGTACAGAAGATACGAGGCGTGTTGCTACCCGTGGGGAAGTGGGAGAAGATAATTGGAATTTAGTCAGTTATTTGGCGGGGTATCAAGCGAGGTTGGTGGTAACGGGGAGGAATGAACAGGAAAATACGGTGGAGGTAGTGCATGAAGCCTTAATTCGAGAGTGGGGAACTTTGCGGGATTGGATAAATGCTAGCAGGGAGTTTAGAACATGGCAGGAACGTCTGCGGGCGACAATGAGTTATTGGCAAGAGAATAACCGAGACCAAGGAGCTTTATTGCGGGGAGTGGCACTCGCTCAAGCACAGGAACAACTGACACAACGTCAGGAGGAACTTTCCCCAGACGAAGTAGAATTTATTCAGTTAAGTCAGCAACTGCAAGAGCAGGAACAAAAAAGAAAACAACGGCAACGTCAACGGATATTTGCAGGGTTGGTTACATTTTCTGTGATGATTTCTCTACTTGCTGTGTGGTCAGAAATGCAACGACGGCAAGCTATAGCAATGAGCGCTGGCATCTTTACATATTACATAAATATTGATAATGTAACATAAAAGTAACTGTATGAGCTGTATTTTTCATAAATTAGGCGATCGCTAAAGGTTAAAGTTTTAAGGATG